>JAVBSH010000045.1:0-6553 GCA_031547085.1 Bacteroidales bacterium | reverse complement strand
GATGCGTACTATAAATATAAAGAATAAAATGGTCGCATAGCTGCAAAAGACCCTAAAATAGGACAACGTATGAATGTCAAAGAACAAAAATCAAAAAATAACCCCAGTAAATATGCGGATTTGGTGCTGGGAAACTTTAGTTAATAGCTTATTGCATTTTTTAACGAACTATTATTTTAGAATGTCACTATCCGGAAATAAAAAACCCCGGAGAAAATCCGGGGCTCTACAAGTATGATTGATTATCGTTTGCTCAACATGTCCTTTTCATATTTGACAATGTCTTCGATACATTCCAATCCCGAAGGAACGTTGTTGGTGAGGCAGAAATAATCCCAAACGGCTGTCCATGGCAATATTTTGCATTCTTCGAACAATGCCAGGCGTTCGAACCCACGGCCGGAATCTTCGTATTCGCGGAGTTTCTTCAATGGTTCTAACAAGGCAAACAGGAATGCTTTTTGCGTAGAACGGACACCAATTACATAAGCACCGATGCGGTTGATGGAAGCGTCGAAATAATCGAGGCCAATGTGTACGCGGTTCAAAGCGTCCATGCGCACGATTTCCTGCGCAAAGTTGAGCAGATCGTCGTTAACGATGACCACGTGGTCGCTGTCCCAACGTACGCCACGGCTCACGTGGAACATCAGTTCGTCGGAGAACAGCAACAACGACGAAATTTTGTCGGCTACCGACTCGGTAGGATGGAAATGTCCCATATCGAGCGTGATCATCTGCTTGCGTGAAATGCCGTAACCCATGTAAAATTCGTGCGAGCCAACCACATACGATTCGCTGCCGATACCGAAAAGCTTACATTCGATGCAGTCCTTCATATTGGTATACTTCTTTTCGAAGATTTTATCCAACGAATCACGCAGGTTCTTACGGTATGCATAACGATCAACAGTGATGTCCTTCGAACCGTCGGGCGCCCAGATATTGTGGATACAATCCGAACCAAGTTCCTTACCCATATGCTCGCTGATACGGCGGCAACGGTCTACGTGTTCGATCCAGAAATCGCGGATGGCTTTGTCTTTATGCGAGAGGGTAAATCCGTCAGCTGATTTGCTGTGCGAGAATAACGTACAGTTGAAATCGAGCTTCAAACCGTTGGCTTTTGCCCAGTCGATCCAGCTTTGAAAATGCGCTGGCTCAATTTGGTTACGGTCTACAAACTTTCCTCCGAAATCGCCATAAATGGCATGCAGGTTTACACGATGCTTACCGGGAAGCAGTGATACGGCCTTGGATAAGTCAGTCTTCACTTCTTCAATGGTACGTGCACGACCCGGGTAATTACCCGTAGCTGCTATACCGCCTGACAGGCCGCCTTCGGGGTTTTCAAAGCCCAACACATCATCCGTTTGCCAGCAGTGCAGGCTCAATGATATGTTTGCCAGTTGTTTTAATACTTTTTCGGTATCAACGCCTAAAGCGGCGTATTGTTCCTTTGCAGCTTCATAAGCTGCTTTTACTAATGATTCTTTCATGGTTATTATTTAATTTGGAAACTCTTTCCTTATCTTCCCTGTGAAAATCAAGAAAAAGATTCTTGGTTTATTTCATCAATTGCGGGAAAATAACGGAAAATACCAGTAACGCCAATCCTATAACAAGCACTACAATTGTTTTTTGTCCTGAGCCTTTCCATTCTTTCAATAGTATACCCCAAACGTTGCTGAACAATACATTAAGTGACATGAGTATACTCCACGAAAATGCTAGCATCTCAGGGTTATCCTGTAAGAAGCTTTGTCCCATACCAAATCCAAAGAACTGGGAGTACCATACACCACCTGCTAATGCACAAAATAATAAATTGTTGATCAGCACATTGCTTGGAACGGAAAAATATTGTTTACCTGTATTATTTCTAACATTTTGATAAATGCAGTAAGTTGCATTTGTGAGAAAGCCGCCAAAGGTTACCAGCAAAGTAGCAGGAAGAGTTGCATACAAAGCAGGAGCATTCAAATCCAACAATAAGTTTTTGATTGGCATACCGGCATTTAATCCCAAGTTGAAACATGCGCTCATCACACCTGCCAACAAGGCAATAAGTAATCCCTTTTTCAGTGCAAAATCTTTTACGGCCTTTCTTTTTTCTTCATCAGTCATATTTTGCGCTTTCAGGGCGCCTGCGTAACCTATTACTGCAATACCTGCAATAGCAATACTAACACCAATGATCAAAATTGGAGTTATTTTCTCAGCTTCAGGAAAGAGTTGTGGTAAAAGAGGTGGAATGAGTGTGCCGAAAGCAGAACATGTCCCAAGTGATAACGATTGTCCCAATGCAACACCGAGATAACGCATACTCAAGCCGAATGTTAAGCCGCCAATTCCCCAAAGAGCCCCAAATCCAATGGTTTTTAGTATATTTGATGTTCCTGCGGATGCTATAACCTCGAATAACGAATGCCCTTCGGGAATAGCCAATAAAGCACCCAAATAAGGAAACACTAACCAAGCAAAGATTCCCTGTACTAACCAGAAACATTCCCACGCCCAGTCCTTTACTTTTTTGATAGGGACATATGAACTAGACTGTCCGAAACTCCCTACCGCAATAATCAACAAACCTATAAGTGTATTCATGTAAATATGATTTTAAGGTTAAAATTCATTTACAGCAAAGAAAGGTAAAATATCACGGATGGATACAGCCTCGCAGATAAAAATTTACGCAACCGATTGCGAAGGAGGGTTGTTTGCTGTTCAGAATATTTTCGTTTATTTTGTTGCTGTTTTTATCATTCCGTATCGAACTTCAATGGACACCATATTATCCAACAACCGTGAGCGCATCAAGGAACTGACATGTATCAGCCAAACCATCCGTATCCTGAAATCGGGACAACCGGTTGAGGAAACGTTGCAACAAATCTGCCTGATCCTGCCTGCCGGATGGCGGTATAGCGGACAAGCGGCTGCACGTATCCGTTATGGTGCTATGGAAATAACCACACCTGGCTTCTTGGAGACCGAATGGCGACAAGCGCAGTATTTCAAGACACTGACCGGAAAGCACGGTTCCGTCGAGGTTTTCTATCTTCAGGAATATCCCCGCAGGGACGAAGGTCCTTTTCTGAAAGAAGAACGCGAATTGGTAGACAATGTGGCCGCTATGGTGGCACTACATTTAGGCAATGTGGAAACAGCCGGGTTACTTTCCAAACAGCATAAGAGCGAAGCCGCAAAACCTGCCAGTGACAACGGCGAACAGCCGGACAGCCGGCAACTGCTCCAGCGTTTCCTGGCCAACCAGAATACAACCATCAACACGCTGCATGACCTGATGCCTTTCAAGGTGAACGAAATATTGATGGTCGCAACGCTCTACGATACCTTTTCGATTGAAAACGAAGGAAAATTCGTGGAACACATCATGGGCGAACACTACCAGAATAATGTCATCTCCATGCCGCGCATCACCGGGGCAACATCGGTTGAAGAAGCCCGAAGCCGGTTGCAGACGATGCATTTCGACCTGGTGATCATCATGGGCGGATCCGACCGCGAAATGCCTTTCGAAGTGAGCCGGATGATCCGCAAGGAGGTTCCCAAGCTACCTATTTTCCTGTTAGCAAAGCAAACTGGTGACTTGGCTTTCTACAAGGAACGCATCAGCAAACAACAGCGCCCAGCCATTGACAAGATCTTTATCTGGAACGGTGATACCAAGGTGTTTTATGTGATGGTGAAATGCCTGGAAGACCGGTTAAATGTGGCTAACGATACACAGGTGGGACTGATCAAAGTGATCCTGCTGGTGGAGGATTCCGAAATATATTATTCGAAATATTTGCCGCTGCTTTACAACAGTGTGCAGGAACAGACGCGTAAGTTAGTGGACGAGGTGGATGCTGACAAAATTATTAAAGCGCTACGGGCGCGTTTGCGGCCAAAAGTATTGCTGGTATCTACTTACGAAGAGGCCATGAAAGTGGTACGTCTTTACAGCGACAACCTGATGTGTCTGATTACCGATGCCGAATTCTCAAAAAGCGGTACAGTTATACGCGATGCCGGTTTCCTATTGACGGAGGAGGTGCGCAAGGTTGTCCCCGACCTGCCGATTGTGATACAGTCGGCCGACCTCGACCTGGCACACAAGGCGTTCGAGATCAAGGCGACGTTTATCGGAAAAAACTCCGACACGCTGTTGCAGGAAATACGCAGTTTCATTAACCACCAGATGGGGTTCGGCAATTTTATATACCGCGACGGAACTGGCAAAAAAATGGTGTCGGTTCGTTCGTATCAGGACTTTGAAAAGCTGATAGATACGCTACCCGATGATAGCCTGATGTACCACGCCACACACCACCATTTTTCGCTATGGCTGATGGCACGCGGCGAAATCAAAATTGCCAAAATGATTTACCTGATCAAGGTAACCGATTTCGATGACCTAAACCGTTACCGGAAATACATGAAATTCGTGCTGAACAGATACCGCAATGAATCGAATGCCGGCAAGGTGATTGATTTCGACGAGCAGGCATTGAGTGAAAAACAGTATATTGTCAGTCTTGGAAGTGGTAACCTCGGCGGGAAAGGATACGGCCTTATTTTCGCCAACACGCTTATCTACAACCTGCATTTCGCCGATATCATCGCAGACGCGAACCTCCAGCTTTGTACACCACGCACGGCTGTGATCGGGACGGATGAGTTCTACATTTTTATCGAACGCAATAACCTGAAATCATTCATCGAGGAAGAACGGGACTTCGGGAAGATCAAAAAAAAGTTCCTTGAGTGCGAACTGTCATATAATCTCACCCGCCGCCTGAAGTCATACCTTAAGTTTATGACCGGCCCTATAGCAGTACGGTCGTCGAGCCTGTTCGAGGACAGCACGGAACAGCCCTTTTCGGGAGTTTTCGAAACGTACCTGCTGCCGAACAATGCACCCGATTCGAATCTTCGCCTCCGTCAACTCACTGAGGCTATTCGCCTGATATATGCATCGTTGTATGCCCCCGAAGCCCGCGAATACTTCCGTGTCATCCGCCACGACATCGACAAGGAGAAGATGGCGGTGGTGTTGCAGGAAGTGGTGGGCAACCGGCATGGCGATTATTTTTATCCGGACGTGAGCGGTACGGCGCAATCGTACAATTACTATCCGGTAGCATACATGCAACCCGAGGATGGTTTTGCCACTTGTGCCATCGGTTGGGGTAAGTATGTGGTCGACGGCAGGAAATCTTACCGGTTCTCACCCAAATACCCGGCGCTGGAAACACTTTCGCCACAGGAATTGTATAAGAATTCGCAAACTAAATTCTTGGCGCTCGACCTCAACAACAAGGAACCCGATTTATTGCAAAAAGGTGAAATGGCAACCATTGCCGAGTTGGATATTTCAGTTGCCGAACAACATGGCGTACTCAAGCATTGCGCGTCGGTGTACACAGCCGACGACCGCATCGAACCGGGATTGGAACAACGAGGCCCCCGTGTGGTGAACTTTGCCGATATCCTGCGTTTTAATTATATCCCAATGGCACAGATAATCGCCACAACGCTCGACCTGGTGAAAGAAGCAATGGGAATGCCCGTGGAAATCGAATTTGCCGTGGAACTGAGTAATGAACCCGACAAACCATCAAACCTGCATCTGCTGCAAGTAAAACCGGTTGAAGAGATACCGACCGACTTTGAACTAAATCCGGAAAGTATCAAACCCGAGCATACGATTCTGTATTCTTCCAAAACGATGGGGAATGGACTGATTGACCATATTACCGATGTAATATATGTGGACATCGGTAGTTTCGACAAGACCGACACGCTTGCAATGGCAGCCGAAATTGAGCAACTGAACGAGCTGATGATTTCCGAAAACCGCGAATATCTGCTCATAGGGCCGGGACGCTGGGGCTCGCGCGACCGTTTTATCGGTATTCCCGTTACCTGGCCACAAATTTCGTCGGCAAAGGTAATTGTGGAAATAGGTTTGCCCGACCTACCACTCGATCCCTCACTGGGTTCACATTTCTTCCACAATGTCATCTCCATGCATGTAGGGTATTTCTCTATTCCCGATGGTTCATCTACAGATTTTGTCCGTTGGGATATGCTGGAAGCCCAAGAGCCTCTATGTCGTACCAAATACTTGCGGCATGTGCGGTTCGGGCAGCCACTCAATATCCAAATGGATGGAAAGAACCGCAGGGCGGCAGTGCAGACAACGGGGAACTTCCACTCCATATAACCTGTAATTATCCACTAATTTAATTCGTATATCCCGAAATTTGATATTGACATTCGAAGATTACAAGTTCGACTACACAAACAACCTGATCCATACATATGTGGCAAAACGTGGAAATCCGGGCGTGGAAGGCAATTTACCACTGACACCCTGCCTGTTCGATGTGATGTCTGCCGTATATTAAGTAGTCGTCTATAAATAATCGCCGTTATTTAGTATCTTTGCACCATGAGATACATTGAATTATCAGAAGATGCCCAAAAGGAGTTGGAAGGAATTTATCGAAGTCATTCCAAATCCTACGTTCGCCAACGGGCA
>JAVBSH010000279.1:0-13237 GCA_031547085.1 Bacteroidales bacterium | reverse complement strand
GGAAATTGTAAAGGTCGAGGATATTAAACAGTGGAAAAATGAAAATATCGGGGAAAGCCTTTTGGGGAAAAGAAATAAGTTGTTTAAAAAGTGGAACGATGATCTTTGTTGATAAAACCCAAATTTTTTACACCCCACCTTACAGGTTTTTAAAACCTGTTAGGTCTCCATCTTGATAGCAACTTTGTATACCATTTTTGTCATTCACAGTCGGAGAAGATACTTTGTCCTCAAAGACTTGTCACTAACGAGACAACAGCGCAACAACCTGACAGGAATTATTAGTCTCTGTCAGGATCATTAATGAAACAATACTAAGGAGTTATCAATAAATAAAGGTTACATATTTATTAATATCCTAACGGACAATTATATTCGTTTTGTACATTTGATTCTATTGAAGAAATTTCACGAAAATTACTTACGTGAGATCACTTCGCTAAGGTCTCCGTAGGACAACGACATCAATAGAAATCCGTACAAAATCAATTATTGCCCGTAGGACATAAACCGATGAATATTCTGAAACATTTATTTGTTGATAAATCCTAATACAATGTCGTTTATTTAAGGATCATGACGGAGGAGATGTCTCCATTACGCATGCTGCGCAAGCTTCAGTCGACATGACAACACACTTTTATAAGAAGGGGGAAGGAGATTGAGCGGCGAAGCCGCTCAATCTCCTTCCCCCTTTATTACGTCTACAAACCCGTCATGTCGACTAAGTAAACGAGGTACGAGTTTGCGCATGGAGACATCTCTTAAGTAAACGACATTTAAAATTTATTCTTTGTCTGGGGTTATTTCCGGTAAGCTTTGGGACAGATCATCGTCTTGGGTATGATACCAATCCACTTTGCGTGAGATATACATCACCACAGCCAATGCGATAAACAAACCGATACTACCTATAAGTAGCGCCATGTCTTCGAGTTGCAGGACGACATAGAGAAAAAGATACAGCATAATAAGGAAAACTCCCATGACCACAGTTTGTTTGGTCTGTTTAAAAATTGAATGCGAATAAGCAGTTATCAAGGAAATGATCCCAACCGCTGATAGTGCATATGCCAGGTTAAAGTTCATTTGTTCCGATAAAGCCAACAGCAGGCTGTAAAACAAGACCAATCCAATGCTGACTAACAGATATTGCAAAGGGTGTATCCGTTTGTGGCTAATAAGCTCTACCAAGAAGAAAACCAAGAAAGTAAGCGCGATAAACATGATGGCATATTTTACCGACCGCGTCGTTTTTTGATAATGGTCGACCGGGAGTAATAAATTGGTGCCAAACTCAGAAGAATCAATATGATAACTGTCGCCTGTCCACATCTGGGGAAAGTTTCGGTTGTAGTTGAAAACATTCCATTGCGAATTAAACCCTGAACTGGTTATTTCGCGTTGGTCAGGCAGGAAAGCGCCATCGAAACTGGGTGATTTCCACGACGACAAAACCACCGCCTTAGTCGTTTTACCCACAGGGATAAAAAACAATCCACTGCTTCCATTCAGTGTCATATTAAAATCAAATGCATAGGTTTTATTATTTGAATTTTCAGCACTTAACGGAATTTTGACAGTAACGCCTGACTCAACTATTCTGGTCCCGCTAATCCCTGATGCTACTTCTTTTTTGTCATTATTCCAGTTAAATGCAATCTCACTACGGACTCCCCGCATATCGGATATCCCGATACAGACAAAAGCGTTTGCCCAGTCAATGGAAGTTACTGCGCGATTCAGTTTTTCAAAATTTGGATGGTCGAAAAACCCTTTTACCTTTATGTTAGCCTGATATACAACAACTTTATAGATACTTCTATATCTGATCTCCGGATCCATGCCAGCTTCAATATCCAATTCTTCGGGAAGAAAATAGGCATAGTCCCGGACTTCTTTCAGGGTATTGTTATCCATCATGTTGTACTTATAGGGGACAACAATTATGGGGCCGGTAAGCGTCTGCCTGTCTCCCCATTTTGAACTGATCTCGCTGGCAACTGACTCACTTGTATGTTCCCGTTCGGCAATGAGTTGCCTGATCATGTTGACCGGTATCAGCATCAGCAGGATAAGAACTCCGATTAACATTGATTTGAAAGTCGCACTATCGGCGATTTTCGACCATGTTGACTGTTTTTCGTTTTTCATTTGATTAATTTTTAGATTTAAAAAGAACTTTGAAACACAAAGTATATATTTAAAAAAATATAACTTACAATGGATTTATTAATTTTTCTAATGCATTTAAATGCTGTTGGAAAATTTGTTTACCTAAAGCAGTAATTGAATAAGTAGTATTAGGCTTCCGCCCTACAAATTGTTTCGTTACTTCAACGAGTTCGTTTTTTTCGAGCGCTTTAAGATGACTGGCCAAATTGCCGTCGGTAATGTCAAGGAGCTCTTTCAATGAATTGAAATCAAGACTGTCATTTACCGACAACATGGCCATAATCCCCAGCCGTATGCGGCTGTCGAAAATCTTATTCAAACCGGAAATTACGTTTTTCATTATCGGTCGTATTTATGATACATACGGATGCCGTAAATGATATGCATCACGCCAAAACCAAGCGCCCAGAAAAGCAGACCGTAATTCAGGAAAAAACCGGCCAGCAATCCCAACACGATCTCGCTGATACCTAAATAATGGATCTCGTCAACAGTAAATTTTCCCGAATTGATCAGAGCCAATCCGTAGAAAATGAGCATGGCAGAAGCTATCAGATGGATGTTGTTGTTCATGGCCAACGCAATGCAAAATATTCCCCCGGTAACCAAAGGAAGCATAAAGTGGTAGAGCGTACGTCGTGCGGTAGGCATCCAAAGTTTGGCTCCTGCTTTTTTTGCTTTGCGCGACGAAAAATACCATGCGGAACAAACAGCACAGACCAGGACAGCAGCAGCCAAAACAGCCATTTGAAGACGGATACTGGATGTAGACCCATTTCCCACTGCCCGCATATGTTCATCATAACGAACAATACCTTGCTTAAAAACTAAAAACCAGGCGATCGCAGCTCCAGCCAATGCCAACACTCCTGCTGATATACCTGAAAACCCACTCAACGATAGAAATTTCGTTGAACGTTCCATCATATTGCGGATATGCTTCAGGTCTTCGATATTTTTATTCATATTAAAAGTACTTTTAGTTGCAAAGTTAATACATATTTTTTTATTTCAACAATTTTTTTGAAATATTTTTTCATTCATACGACACGGGTTATTAGTTTTATTTCACTCAAATATGAAAGTTGGCACGATTGTAGCGTATCTTTTTTGGAAATAACCCAAGTAATTGTCATAACAATTAAACATTTTATACATATTTTTGCTATCCTAAAAAGGACATATCACCAGTATGAAAGATATTATCGCCCCTGTAAATAAAAATTTAATAATTAATGAATTAACGCCGGACAAATTTATCCGGAAGACCAATCGTTCGGACAACGAATTATATGTAGTAACGGCTCATGACTCACCGAATGTCATGCGGGAAATCGGCCGTCTGCGTGAATTATCATTTCGTTATGCAGGTGGAGGAACAGGTGAAGAAGTGGATATAGACCACTACGACATAGCCGATAACCCTTATAAACAGCTAATTGTATGGGATCCGGAGGATGAGGAAATTCTCGGAGGCTATCGTTTCCATGTTTGCGACAAATCATACGTCAACGAAAAAGGAGAAATTAATCTGGCAACAGCCGAATTGTTTACTTTTTCCGATGAGTTCATCCGGGATTATTTACCTTATACCATCGAACTGGGGCGTTCTTTCGTGCAACCCGCCTTCCAATCAACCAATCGTTTCGGAAAAGGGATCTACTCATTGGATAACCTGTGGGACGGTCTGGGAGCTTTAGTTGTGAGAAATGCCGATAAAAAATATTTTTTGGGGAAAGTTACCATGTACACTTCGTATAATACGGAAGCGAGAAACATGATTCTTTATTTCCTCGAAAAACATTTTGGCGACGAGGAACGTTTGATTTATCCTCATGATAATCTGGCATTGAAACTCGACATTGAATCCGAAGCAATGGCAAAAATTTTCACGGGGAAAAATTATGAAGAAGATTACAAAATTCTTTTTCAAAAAGTCCGGAGCTATGGAGAAAATATTCCTCCTCTGATCAATTCGTATATGAACCTGTCACCTTCGATGCGAACTTTTGGCACTGCCACCAATCCATACTTTGGAGGAGTGGAGGAAACCGGATTAATGATCACCATCAGCGACTTATATAGCGACAAAGTGAAACGTTACGTTACATCGTATGCGGCGCAGTCGAGTTAACCGGATTTGACCATTGCTGGATCAATGTCGTCTACTATTTATTTCTTTCCGCTGACAGGGCCTATCGGCCACTGTCAGGGAGCAGTAGCCCTGTCAGCGGTCTTGACCCTGACAGTGGCAATATGAATAGTCATCTGGCCTTACCACCTAAACACGACGGGATGAAAAAAAAGCATGTAGCTGTTATTTGTATTTTAGCAGGTATTATCATTGTTTTTTGGTTTTCCAATCAAGGAATAAAAAATACCCGGCAAAAAGTCGATGTTGAACAAATTATTGAATTACAACAAGCAGCAGAAGTAGATTCAGCCGTATTCCATATTCCGAAAAAACAATCACCGGCTATACGTATTTTAGACAGTATGGGTTTGGTGAATATCCGCGAGTTAAATCCTGCCATCGGCGTACAATTGAAATATGCTACAACTGACAATTTTACCGGACAGATCTTGTATGATGGGCTGACCGATGCATATCTGCAACCCGAAGTGGCTGCAATGCTGAGTGAGGCTCAACGGCTTTTACAAAAACAACACCCGGAATTACGACTGCTGGTTTATGACGCCGCCCGGCCGTTAAGCGTACAACAAGCAATGTGGGACTACGTAAAAAATACTCCTTACCGTAACTATATAGCACATCCTGAGAAAACAGGACTTCACAATTATGGCGCCGCCGTGGATCTGACGATTGCCGATAGCACATGGAACCCTTTGGATATGGGTACAACATTCGATTTTTTCGGGAAAGCAGCCGGCACAGCCAATGAAAGCGAACTGCTAGAACAAGGCGTGTTGACAGTCCGACAAGTGGAAAACCGGCAATTGCTGAGAAAAATAATGCAACAAGCCGGATTTCGTAGTATCAGCGGGGAATGGTGGCATTTCAATGCTTGTACGCTTAATGAGGCTCGTAATCGTTATTCCCTGATCGAACATTTTTGACGCAACCGGGCTTAACATTGATAATTGGCTATTGAATATTAACTTCGGTGAGCTTGCAACGACATAAGGAGTCAACCTCGGTTATTGTAACTTGCATAAGTTCAGCTACAAGAGAACATATCAAAAGTCGATTATATTGGTATTCCTTTGACAGGATTTACATGATTGGCTTCGCCGAGCTAAAGGGTTACAGGATTATTTACATCTTGTAAATCATGTTAATCCTGTCTGAAAAAGATAAGGATGTTATTTTGTCATTGTCACTTAGTGTTAATTCGTGTAATTCGTGGATAAAATTTTTGATGCAGTTGCCCTGATCCAAATTTGCAAAAACGATAAATAACCGTTAATATCGCAACGAAAAATAATTTGATCATGCATCGTTCCGGCTTCGTAAATATTATAGGAAATCCCAACGTAGGTAAATCCACGTTGATGAACGCACTCACAGGCGAACGCCTGTCGATAGTCACTGCCAAAGCACAAACTACACGCCATCGCATTATGGGTATTATTAATGGTGAGGATTACCAGATTGTGTTTTCGGACACGCCAGGTATTATCCAACCCAAGTACAAGATGCAGGAAGGAATGATGAATTTTGTGGATACGGCTTTTACCGATGCCGACGTGATGGTCTATGTAACTGACGTAGTGGAAACAGGGGATAAAAACACTGTGTATATTGAGAAAATTGCAACAATGGAAATTCCAGTGTTGGTCGTCATTAATAAAATCGATCTCACAACGCAGGAACGACTTGAGCAGCTAAGTGAAACATGGAAGTTCAGATTACCTACGGCACGGATCATCCCTGTATCGGCAAAAGAAAAGTTCAATCTTGATACCGTACTTCACACCATCACCGAGCTGCTACCCGAAAGTCCTCCATATTTTCCGAAAGATGAATTAACCGACAAGCCCGAACGTTTTTTTGTGTCGGAAATTCTTCGCGGGAAAATTTTTGAAAATTATGAGAAGGAAGTTCCCTACTGTACCGAAGTAGTGGTAGAATCATTCAAAGAAGAAGAAAACATCATCCGCATCCAAACCTTGATCTATGTGGAACGGGAGACACAAAAAGCCATTCTTATCGGTAAAAAAGGTGCAGCCCTGAAAAAAACGGCTACAGAAGCCCGTAAAGAAATGGAGCAATTTTTCGCAAAAAAAATATTCCTCGAAACCTTCATTAAGGTACGCAAGGATTGGCGGAACAACGAAAACTACTTGAAAAACCTTGGGTATATCGGTTAGAGAGACAGATTATCTGACGCTGAGATTAAAGCATCATCTAACGCTGTCAGCGTTCTACCAAACCCTGACAGGTCTTTCATTCTTGTACAAAGCAAATTACCTACTATACCAGCGATTTGGCCAGCGCAACAGCCGCATTAGCGTTACTACTGTAGCCGTCGGCGCCTATTTCGACAGCAAAATTCTGTGTAACAGGCGCTCCGCCAACCATAAATTTGACATTACCCCGTAACCCTGCATTTGCGAAAGCATCGATCACCTGTTTCATGGCGGTCATGGTGGTGGTCAATAAGGCTGACAGGCAGATGATTTGCGGCTTATGTGTTTTGTAAGCATCTATGAATTTTTCGGGAGCGACATCCACTCCAAGGTTGATTACTTCGAAACCACAACCTTCTAACATGGATGCAACAAGGTTCTTCCCGATATCGTGCAAATCTCCTTTGACGGTTCCAATGATCACTTTCCCCAGTGAATCAACCGATTGTTGTGACAACAAAGGACGAACAATTTCCAATGAACCTTTCATGGCACGCGCTGCCATCAACAATTCAGGAACAAAAGCCTGATGGGCTTCGAAACGCCGTCCTATTTCTTCCATTGCTTTCACCATGTACCCATCTATAATATCCTTAACGGGAACATTTTCTTCAACCGCTTCCTTAGTAACAGCCACAGCCTGTTCTAATTTACCGGTAAGGATTGCTTCATAAAGTAAATTTAAATTTGCCATGAAATTTTAATTATGGATGATTAAAATAATTTTTACTAAAAACTGATGATCTTGTAGAAATGCCTATTTATTTTGTAAACGCAAAGGTGATAAAAAAACATAAAAAATACAAGAATGAAACAGTAAATATGATGCTGCAGTACGATTATTCAAAAACATCACGAACCGCTTCCAGGTAAGCCATTCCGTTTTTTGTATCGGGTTCCAGGTAGCTACCCTCCGTCCACTCATTCCAGCAATTAATATTTAGAATGCGCGGACCATCCGGATCCGATAACAAACGGTCTTTTACCAATTGCAAAGCCTGCTTAAAGTTTTCCGGAGTATTATTACCGATGGTATTGGTAAAAGGATATCCCCAATTTCCCCATTCGTCATTCAAGTCACAGCGTGGACTGGAATCCCAACCTATCGTTACGTTAGGATAATAAGGGACTTCATATTCTTTCCTGGCTTTATCCCAATGTGCAAAGTAAATGTCGCGAACAGTATTGTAGTCAGTCTGTACCTCAGGAAGTGCCGCGTGATGAATCCACACATAGGATGTTGCCGAATCAAAGCCCAATTGCCGGATTAATTCAGCAGTATTGGCCGGCGCCTTTTCGACAGGCAAGACAGGTCTCCCCCAGGCTACCAGATTCCAATGTATGCCCTTTAGACCGGCAGCAACCGCTTTCGCGCGAAGACGATCCATCGCTTCCCGAGTTGCTTCAATGGAACCAAAACCCTCAACGAATTTTTGGATATCATAAATGGAAAAATAAGCTTTACCATCTATCAACCAATAATTAGGCTTGGTAAAATAGTCTTTTACAAGATGATCGCAAATCTCATCATAGCGTTTTGGGGAGACAACCGCAGAATAAACTAATTCGGCAGGAGCTCCGCGTTTATACGGGAAAATATCTACCCAGTCGTGATTGGCCCACATCAGGGAAAATTTAATTCTGTTGGTATTGGGCGCCTGCAAGAATCCTTCATCCAAGCATCGGTTCAGAAAAGGTCCATCTTCATACATGTACCAATCAAAAATAAATACATCCACACCATGATCTGCCGCTGCATCAATTTTCTTCGCCATAACAGCAGGATCTTTTTCATCAAGATATCCCCATGTCGGAACCTTAGGCTGTTCATGACCGGGAAAACGAGGCTTGGCTGTCTTCACTAATTCCCATTCGGACCATCCTTTCCCTTTCCGTTGCTCATTCCGGGGATCACCGGTATGATAGTTGGGGAAATAATAACAGGCAACTGTGATGGGATCTTTTACCTGCTTTTTTTGGGTCCTACCCGTACAAGAAACGACTAAACAAAGCGTTACAAATACAATTAATAAGCGTAGATTCATTTGAATAAGATGAGAAGGTGATTTTCAATTATTTCGTTCAAAATGTAACATCAAAAATGATCAACACGGTAAAGATATATATTTATAGCAAACCGTTTGCTTGCTAATACCCGTTTCATTCAAATCTCCGAAAAACCAACTATTCATAAAAAAGGTACCCGAAACAAGTACCCTTCATATCGTCTACCAGAGACGGTTATTTTTTACGCCCCTGTATCCGCACCATCACCGGAAAATGATCAGAGGGCATTCGTGGCGAAAATTTGCGGAATAATGCTTCCTTCGGGAAATTCCCCGACCGGACTTCTTCGCCGCTTTCGGGTACTGGTATCCAATAAATATCGGTAAGTATACCATAACGCGAAACAGTATATTGTGAGGTCAGGAAAATATGGTCGATACGCTGATCTGTTTTCAAGTCAGTTTTGAAAGCGTTGAAAGTTCCATTGCTGGCATAACGGATAGGAGACTTTTCATAGGCATCCCGCAATATGCCCGAAGTATTAAGCAACACATAACTCTCATTATTCTGATCGACATTGAAATCGCCAGTGAGGATCACCGGCATTTTGCCAGCCATTTCACGAATTTTTGCCAGCACCAATTTCGCACTTTCCCGGCGTGCTTCCACACCTATATGATCCATGTGCAGGTTAAAGAACAGAAACCGTAAACCGCTTTTCGTTTCTTTGAATTCGCCCCACGAGCATATACGGGGAAGGGCGGCATCCCAGCCCTTGTTGGGCCGGTCGGTAATGGTAGACATCCAGAAATCGCCTTTACGCAATAATTTGAACTTACCGGTCTTGTAAAATATAGCGGAATGTTCGCCGCCGTATTGCCCGTCATCCCGGCCAACGCCAATATAGTCGTAGCCCGGAAGCAACCGTTTGAGATCTTCCAATTGGTTGTATTTCCCTTCCTGTGTCCCAAAGATGTCAAAATCGTGAAACAAGATCAATTCTGCAATAACCGGGCAACGTTGCCGCCAACCATTACCGGCTACAGAATCGCTTTTGTTGTCATTACGGAGGTTGTAAGTGGCTACATTCAGAGTTTGTGCATGAATGGCAAAACATACACCAAATAACAGGAGAAAGAACAATAATCGTTTCATTTTTGATAATTTTTTATTCGATAAAGTTATAGAAAATTTATGATTATCGATTTTTATTTTTCGAAACTAGGGCAACCGCTTTGTCCACGAATTACACAAATTTTCACTAACTAGAATTTCAGCAAAGCTGAAATTTATTCGTGTCAATATATAATTCGTGTTAATTTGTGTAATTCGTGGATAAAATTTTTGATGTGGTTGCCCTGTTTCGAAACAGTAGATATTGTAATCTATTATTTTTTATAACCCGTCAACTTAATGTTAGGATAAGGCACAATTAATTTGATTATAATCATTCGTGATTTTGAATCAAAAACCTAACGGACAAGATTAATGCAATTTCAATATTTCCGTCAAAAACGGTACCTTTGTTCTTTTTATTGAAATGACTTTTTGAAAGTCAATTCATTTTAAGAACCGATTTATCTGGAATCAAAAAATTTAATATGGCACTTCAATGTGGTATTGTAGGGCTTCCCAATGTGGGAAAGTCCACCCTTTTTAATTGTTTGTCGAACGCTAAAGCTCAGGCGGCCAATTTCCCTTTCTGTACTATCGAGCCAAACGTAGGAGTGATTGTTGTTCCGGATGAGCGACTAACAAAATTAGCAGAGATAGATAATCCGCCAAGAGTTATTCCAACGACAGTTGAGATCGTAGACATAGCAGGATTAGTGAAAGGCGCAAGCAAAGGCGAAGGACTGGGAAACAAATTTCTGGCCAATATCCGTGAAACAGATGCCATTCTGCATGTGTTGCGTTGCTTCGACGACGATAATGTAACCCATGTTGATGGTTCTATTGATCCTGTCCGCGACAAACAAATCATTGATATGGAACTTCAAATCAAGGATTTGGAAACAGTAGAAGCGCGTATCGGCAAAGTGCAGAAACAGGCGCAAACAGGTGGTGACAAAACAGCCAAACGCATGTACGAGATACTGGTACAATACCGCGATGCGCTTCAACAGGGTAAATCAGCGCGTACCGTACAGCTTGACAATAAGGATGACCGCAGGATGGCGCGCGAATTTTTTCTCCTGACCGACAAACCGGTATTGTATGTCTGCAATGTAGATGAAGCATCGGCTAAAACAGGCAATAAATACGTAGAAGCAGTTATCGAAGCCATCAAAGATGAAAATGCGGGTCTCTTGGTTGTTGCGGCCAAAACAGAAGCCGAAATCGCCGAATTTGAAACTTACGAGGAACGACAGATGTTTCTTGAAGAAATGGGACTGGAAGAATCGGGCGTATCGCGGCTGATTAAATCAGCTTATGCTTTGTTGGAACTGGAAACTTATTTCACCACGGGCAAAGATGAAACCCGTGCATGGACATATGTCAAGGGAACAAAAGCACCTCAGGCTGCGGGCGTTATACACACCGACTTCGAGAAAGGCTTTATCCGGGCCGAAGTTATTAAGTACGAAGATTATATTCACTATGGTTCAGAAGCTGCCTGCCGTGAAGCCGGAAAAATTGCTGTTGAAGGTAAGGAATATGTCGTGCAGGACGGCGACATTATGCATTTCCGCTTTAATGTCTGATTCTTTTTCTATTTTTGGCCGATGTTTTTATTTTTTCAGGACACGTCTATGGAACAGTCGATCAAAAGCCGAAAATTGAAAATCAACAAATATTTAAAGCGCCACCCTGCCGCAAAGGAATATGAATTCTTGTTCGCATGTTGCCGGGCTGCATTTACTGAAGCTGTGGTCGAATATCCTACCCATATCGATCAAAAAGTTTTCCTGAAATTGTTGCAACGTCATAAGCTGATCGCCCATCTTTGGCCTGTACTCAAAAATAAATGTAAAAATGTTCCCGAAGATTTTCTACTAACGCTCCAATCATTATTGAAACAACATAATATACATATTCTAAAACTTTCAGGAGAATTATGCAGGATAAGTAATTTATTTGAGAAAAATAACATTGAGTGGATTAGTTTAAAAGGACCGGCATTGTCAGTTCAAATATATGGTGATATAACCGCAAGGCAATCCGGCGACTTGGATATTCTGGTAAAAAATGATGACTTTGATAGGGCTATTCAAGTGTTGCAGCAGGCGGGTTATAATCCAGCGATCGATTATGCAAAAATTTCCGGAAAACAGCTCAACTTAATGCGTAAACGATATAAGGATGAAACATTTATACATTCTGTCAACAAAACACACATCGAATTACACCGGGTACTTGCTTTGAATAATGATTATCATATCAATCATCACGTATTCGAAACAATTGATACAATATGTATTGGTAATCAGAAAATACCTGTAGTCAACTTTTTACATAACATATTGTTCCTTTGTTTGCATGGCAGCATTCATGGTTGGTACCGGCTTTTCTGGTTGTGGGACTTTGCAAAAATAATAAACCGGATTTCTCCAGAACAAACAGCATTATTAATGCAAAAAGCATTGGAATTACAGGTTGAAAAACATTTAAGCCTGGCGATTAGTTTATCAGAAGACATTTTTTCAATCAAAGTTAGCCATATACTTAAAGCCTTACCTTCATCCGGATACATTTCCCGTTTAGCTCTCAGATACATTCTGAAAAAAGATATCTTGAAATGGTGGAATATCCCTTTACGGACAATATACAAATTCAACATTATTCCAATTGATTATCTTTTACCTCATTACTATTATGAAATTTTGATTTTCCTCTCAAATATCAGGAAGTAAATTTATTCTTTCGTTTTAGATATTATCAAATCGTTTAAAAACCAATTTGATAATATAAATAATTTATTTTAAGTATGTTGAGCTGTATTTTTAGTCATTATCGACTTTATTTAGTCCAACACTTAATGTTAAAGCAAATCTCCCATACTCCGCCGCACGCAACGGAGTATGGAGGATTCTTTTTATGCGTCCCAAGAGGGCGTAATATTCCGCCCAAGAGAATGAACTACCCTCCAGCAAGCTGTCGGGGTATCAAATAAGGAATATTTTTCCTGACTTTGACGGTTTGAGCGCATTCGTTCTCCATCCCATGCTTGATATATAGCAAGTTACAGTGGTGTAAAACAAAAGTTGTTTTGTAGTGCCCCGGTGACAAATCCACTGAAATTCTTGCAGTTGGATATAAAAAAAGCCGATCTTTGCAGCATGTTTGTCAGGATGAAAAAACAGCCAGGCAGCAAAATCAAAATCCAGATAGTGGAGAACATTCGCGAATCGGGCAAGATTCGCCAGAAAATCCTGCGCCATGTTGCTACCGTATCGGACTCCTCGGAACTGGAGCAGTTCAAGGCGTTAGCCGAACACATCCGTGCCGGGATGGAGCAGGAACGTCAACCTGCCCTGTTCCCGCCGGCCACCCTGGCCGCGATGGTGGTTCACAGCCGAGAGCGCTCGGCTTCGGACAACACACCCTTACCGGTCGACCTTCGCGGGCTCAGGGAAGACTCCCGCATCGTCACCGGCATCCACGACATTTAGGGCAGCCTGTACGACGTGGTGGGCTACGGGCGGGTAATGAAAAACTGCCCGGTAAGCGCCACCCTGATGAA
>JAVBSH010000181.1:0-42706 GCA_031547085.1 Bacteroidales bacterium | reverse complement strand
TTCCGTGCTTTGACACATTACTGCGTGTGAGATGTTGTTTTCAGTTATCCCTTCGGGACGATCACTCTTGCCTATCCTTCAGATCCCGTCCTATTCTTACGACAAGGAGCCTCTTTCGAGCATCTGATCATAATTCCCTCAAGGTAACATTCATTTACTATCGCACTGCACAGTTCAGCCCTTCAATACTTCGTAAGACTTACTGCCTTTTATTCTCGCTTCGGCAGACTTGTATCCGCATCTACTATGGCTTCTGCTGACTCCTCACGACAAGCTTTACGCCGTGCTTCCGAAAAAAAACGTCCGCACGTCCGTGAGGCCTCCCGTGGTAAAACTGATAACCTTCATCCCATATATCCGCATCATTTACCCCACAGCATCCGGATAGCTTTCGGACTTCGTTTTGTTTAGCAAACTCATCCATGCTGCATAGGCCTTATATGATGTTCGTGTTCCTCAGACCGGGATTTTGCCTGCAGCTTCTTTCAGAGTCCCCTCGCGGTAGACACCCTTGCCTGCGGCTAACGGTTGGTCGCTATCTACCTCCGTAGTGGACTTGCACCACCAAGTTGATCAATCATGCACGGCACACAATAATAGTCCGGCCGATATGTTCTCCTTGGCCGGACTATGGTGACAGGCTCAGCCTGTAATTTTATTTCAATTTATTTTCTTCTACGCCTTCCGTTGTGAGTTTTACAGGTTTGATGAACCCGTTTTCATCGAACAGCATCTCTTCGATACAGGTCTCACGGTGATTGCCATCGGTTTCAGTAAGCGGACGACGGTGGTATACTATGTAATACTTATCCGAGCGGGGTTCGTGAATCACTGAATGATGTCCCGCTCCGTTGGCCACATTGGGATCCGGTTGTAAAATCGTGGCAATCCGTTTGAACGGGCCAAAAGGACTGTCGGCAATGGCATAGGCCACCGAATAATTGGGGCCGGTCCATCCGCCTTCCGACCACATGAAGTAATATTTGCCGTTGTAGATAAACATAAACGGTCCTTCCACATAACCTTCGGGCGTTACTTCCTTGAACATCTCACCCGTAGGTAAAGGTTCGAAACCGGTAAAATCGGCGTTGAGCTTGGCTATATTGCAGTGTCGCCAGCCGCCGTAGTACATGTAATAACTGCCATCTTTGTCGTGAAACACGAACTGGTCGATAGGTTGCGCACCGTTGTGGAACTTGTCGATCAAAGGTTTACCCAGGTGATCGCGGTAAGGCCCTTCAGGACGGTCAGCCACAGCCACGCCGATACCGCCATATTGCTCGTTATTCTGGATATCGTTGCCTGCGAAAAAGAGGAAATACTTCTTATCTTTTTGCACAATAGCCGGCGCCCACATGGCGCGTTTCACCCACTTCACGGCAGCCGTATCCACAATGCGGCTATGTTTTGTCCATTTCACCAAGTCGGGTGACGAAAATGCATCAAGAAACACCTGTTCGCCATACGGGGCGGAGTAGGTAGGATAAATCCAATATTGTTTATTGAAGATAATGCCTTCGGGATCAGCATACCAACCGGGAAACACAGGATTGCCGGCATGCAACTTCGGTTGCCGGTGGCAAGCTTGCACCAACAAGCAAGTCAAAAGGATGGGAATGATCAGTTTTTTCATTGAATTAAAAATAGAATAAAATGGTATTTGCAGGCAAAAATAGCATTAAATTTGCAAATCAACACAAACAAAAAGATGGTAAGACCGTAAGATAATAAAACCGTAAAATTTAAGAACCCGCTTTTCTTACGGTCTTACTATCTTACACGTCTTACGGTCTTCTTCAAGTCGAATGAAAAGAATCTTAAAAATAACGGTCATATTTCTGAGTTGTTGTTTATTGTTGGCGGCCTGTTCGGCTATCCGTTCCACAGGACGATATCCCTCCAAAAAGCAACAGGCTGTCTTTGCGCAATTACCTAATTACAAAGATGGTGAATTCCAAAACCTCTATCCCCGCACCGACATAGCAAGCCGTCCACACCGCAGCGCGTTCAGCAAGGAACGATACAGTCGCCTCAAAAAGCCGAAATTGTCGCGTGCCATGCCTTCGGTAAAGGTCAACCTGAAGGATACTGTTTTCCAAGCTCCGACCATCGTCTGGTTCGGACATTCTTCATACCTGATCCATTCCCGGGGTTTCAATATCCTGGTTGATCCGGTCTTTTCAGGCTACGGATCACCGCTGTGGTTCATCAACCGGAATTTCGACGGCAGCAATGTGTACACGCTCGATGATTTGCCGGCCATCGACCTGCTCATCCTTACACATGACCATTACGACCACACTGATTATAAAACCGTCCGGAAACTCCGCAAAACAGCCGTTAAGGTGGTAACACCATTGGGTACAGGGCGTACGCTTGATTACTGGGGATACAAGCCCGTACAATTCCATGAAGTCAACTGGGGTGATTCACTACAAGTAGCGCCCGACATATTGCTGGTTTCAACACCAGCTCATCACTTTTCAGGACGTCGCAATAAACGCCGTAAAACGCTTTGGACATCGTATATGCTGGAAATACATGGCTACCGTATCTTCCTGAGTGGAGACGGAGGCTATAACCAGCATTTTACCGACATTGGCAACCGTTATGGCCCGTTCGACCTGGCGATACTTGAAAACGGGCAATACAGCAGTTATTGGCCTATGAGTCATTGTATCCCGGAGCAGACAGCCCAAGTTGCCAAAAATTTGAATGCCCATATGGTACTGCCGGTACATTGGGCAAAGTTTTCGGCTACCTATCACTCTTGGAACGACCCGGTGAAACGATTATTGCCATGTGCCGATTCGTTGGGTATCCCGGTAACGGTGCCCCGTATAGGCGAGCCCTTTACGGTTGGCGATATACCCAAACGTGATGTGTGGTGGGATTTCGATTGATCCTTACAGGATAATCATTCGCAACTGCCGGATACTCATTTACTGAAAATAAAGGTTTTGTATCCCCTACCTTTGCAGGAGTATACTGGTGTGATTTTTTTGGTTTTCGGATTTTCCCGATGCGATACACGTTCGACGTAGCGTCTCATTATGTCGAACACCCTGATCCGAACCGAGGTTATACCAAGGTGAAAGTGGTTTTCGGATTTTCCGAAGTGGTGTTCGGCGTAGCGTCTTCGCTACGTCGCAGCTAAAAGCAAGGCTCCTGCCTTGCATGGTGGAAAGCAAGAGCTTTCTTTTTAGCGCGAAGGAGTCTGGAGACTCCGCCGAACAACGATCCGAAAAACACTTTCACATCTGACTCCTTGCGTCGTTGCGGACTCAGCGAAGCTAAAACCATTTTCTTTATATAAATTTGGTTTGTTGACTTTCCGAAGTTACCAAACTGTAGTCAAAAAAATCATCTTTTATCCTACCGTTATGAAAACACGATTATTTTTTGCCTTGTGTACCATTCTTTCCGCCTTTTCCGCAAAAGGGCAGGTGAAAACTATTGCCGACCTGAAACAGGGCGATTGGTTTTTATTGGAACATATTACCTTTTTCGATTCGGTTCCGGGTAATGTGTGGAAGAACGAAGACTTGCAAAAAGTGACCTTCCGGGCTGTTGTTCGTCAACAGACCAAAAATGAACTAACAATGGTCTTCAAGCCCGTGCATCTTTTTGAAAACCAATGGTCGAAAAGCGGCAAATCGCCAAATTACCAGTATTATGATTCGTATTACACGGACGACATCAACATGCGGAACGAACGCCGTCATGTTCCTCAACGTACCGAAAGTACCAGACAGGTATTCACGGACATACAATCATCCGATTCAATGCTCGTGAAAATCAACCTGCCCGCTGGTACGGTTAAGGATACGACATTCACGCTTGCGTCGGGCATTTGGTACTATCCATGCGCTATCACCAATGCCGGTTTCAAATTCGGGTATTCCTATTCTTACAGTAATCCTTTGCAAATAGCCGATGCCAAGGCGCTGTTCATCCATACGGTTGTTGAGTACCTCAATAAGTGGAGAACATCAAATTCCATGCCTGCTGTGGTTCATCCGGTCACGGAAATGCCCAAATCGGTACAGGACAGGAGGTGGGGAAGAGTGCAAACCCGTGGAAAAGTAAGCTCGTTGGTGTGTGTTACTGGTGCATCGTTCGACCTGCGCCCCAATGTGTATCTTTCATATGCCACTAAGGAATCCTTATCCGGAAAAGATATGGAATTTTCAGTGGAAGGAAAAACATTTCGTTTCGCAAAGCAGAAAAACGGCAGTCTGCAATGCCGTTTCTTCCTCCTGGCGCCCCGGAAAATAGTATTCGATGATGTTACTTTATTGTTGACACCGGGCGATTCCATCGAATTCCGGAAAGACGATTCCGGAAAAGGTATTTTCGTAGGCGAAGGATCAGCCAATTGCAGGTTTGCACAGGAAAAGGCCAATCTTTCGCGCACCTATCCAAATGGTTACGTTTTTTTTGTCGGCCAACCGTCCATCGAAGATGTAGACCGCCGCATCACCAATGTGAAGAATATATACCAGACGGCGTGGGAGAAATGCGGGGACGGGATGAACGATTACTGGCTGACCTCGTCGCAATTGTCCTGCAAATACTGGGAAATGTCCATCTGGTTGAAAAGGGCGATCGTCATGTATTCACACAACAAGAAGGAAACTACAGTCATCCCGTGGGACAGTGCATCGTTCACTACCACTGCTCCATATCTGGATTATTTTTATCAACCGGAAGGCTACGACGATTTCATCAACAACTATTTCAATTACAAGATGAGCCAGATCACCAGTGACAACCTGAGTGCAATGCCTGTGATATATTCGTGGGACAATAGCGCAGAGCCTTATTACCTCCAGAAACAAATGTTGAAGGATTATCCGCGGTTTGTACAAACGAAAAATACATTGAAACGGATCATGAAACAAAAACATTTTGCCGGTTACGAGCGCGAATATAACGATTTCATGCAGACATGCCGCGATCCGCAGGCAAGGGCGGAAATCGAGGATATGCGCAGCCGCTTGCAAATGCTGGAACCGGGAGCCAACATCCGGAACCTGGGTCTCGGATTGGAAAAATACTTACCTTTGAAGGATCAACCCGATGGATATATGATGCTGAATTTCAAACAGGAAGGCTTCGAATGGGATAAAACGTGGACATCCAACCTGCGCAAAACATTGCAGAATTCGAACCTGGACGAGAAAGTAAGGATATTTGCCTTCCGTTCGGCAGCATATAAAGAGACTTTACCCGAATATATGAAAAATTCGGGCGATTATGTGTTCATTCCCACTGCGATGGTGCAAAAAGACCTGTCTGGCCTGAATGCCCTGGGTATCGACTTCGTGTTGATCAGCAACGACGGAACTGTCGTTTCGCGCGAAATCAATTCGAATTTCCGGAACATGGTATCACTCATCAAATAACCGTTAACAAAGCCTGCAAAATGAAATCGCAGATACGGTGGATCGTTTGTTTTTTCTTTATTGCTTTTCCCGCAAAGGGACAGATGATCAGCGATTTGAAGATAGGAGATTGGTTTACTTTGGAACATGTTACATTTTTTCTTGATACGGTACCGGGAAATATCTGGAGAAACGAAAACATACGGAAAATCGGATTCAAAGGAACGGTTATCCGGAAAACAAAAAAGGAACTTTCCATCTCTTTTAAACCGACATATTTGTATAGGAATGAGTTTGATACACAGTATAAATGTTATGTTGTTTCCGATTCGTATGTAGATATTCCCGATGATTCGAATCGTTCTTACTCCCGTTTGGAACTAAAGAAACAAGATTTTACGGAAGCATTGAAAAACGATTCGCTCATATTGGTATTGCGATTACCCGAAGGCTCCATAAAAGACTCGACCTATATCCTTCAAGCCGGATGGTGGGATTATCCGGTGAGGCGCGTCCCGTGGGGAATACGGAGTCGACATGGCTGGACCCTCCGTAATAGCAATTATGGCAACTATTTGAATGCGAAAATGGCTCTTCATAATACCATCATGAGCTATTTATACCAATGGATGAAAAATGCCGAAATTAAGGCTCCAATGCCGGAGATCGTGCGTCTGGATCACCATATACCGGGACTGATGCAGGAAAAGGAATTATTAGTTTACCGTGTCGGTTGGAACACCGCCTCTTTAGCACGTCTTACTGATGCTTCGTTTGTCGTAAAACCCAACATACAAATAACATACAAAAATAAAGATTCATTGTCCGGCAAAAAGTCGGAAATAGTCATACGTGATCGGGTTTATCCATTTGAAAAAGATGAAAACGGGGTATGGAGCTGCTGTTTTTTCCTGTCGTCACCTCAAAAAGCAAAGTTCGGAGACCTTACCTTACTACTGACACCCGGCGATTCGTTGCACATCAAGAAAAATGAAACAGGCGATTATTCCTTTTCAGGAAAGGGGGCCGGAAATAATACCTACGCACAGGAAGAACAAAAGCTGATGCGCATTTACCGGAGCACGTATGATGATGAGTTGGAAACACGGCTCAGGAAGGTAACCGGTATTTACCAGACGCTTTGGGATAATTATCAGAATGTGATGAACAGTTATTGGTTGAAATCATCACAATTGAGTTACAAATACTGGTATATAGCATCCAACATTGAAGTATACAAAAATCAGGTCAGTGCGAATCAGGAGAAATATCCTGTTTGGGAAACCAAACAATTTACTACTGTTGTGCCGTATATTGATTACCTGTACCAACCCAACAATTACGACAGGTTTGTTCAATCTTTCTTTCAATATAAAATAGATCAATTATTTGAAGACAACCTGACCAAAGTCAGTACTTTTCCTTTAAATACCGGCGAAGGGGATTATTATGTCCAGAAACAGTTATTTACAAGTTATCCGCGCTTGCTGTTGGTGAAGAACAGCCTGACCAACATCATGCAAAAAAATCATTTTGCAGGTTATAGCCGTGAATTTAATGACTTCATGCAGTTCTGCAATGAACCGGATCTACGAAGGGAAATACTCAACCTGCACCGGCAACTGATGCAACTGGAACCTGGCCGTAAGATACAGGAACTGGATCCGGGACTGGAAAAACTACCTTACCTGAAAAACAAAGCGGATGGTTACATCATACTGAATATAAAAGACAAAGGTTTTTTCTGGGATTTATCGTGGACAAGTATTTTATGGAAAGAAATAAGATCTAAAGGATTGTCCGACCAGATAAAAGTTATTGCATTACGTCCCGGCGGATACAAAGAAGTATTACCCGACAGCGTAAAAACGTCCAATAAATATCTGAGCATCGACCATAACAGTTTGAAAATAAACGAGCATTTGTTTGATTTCTTTAATGGTGAATTTATCCTGCTTCGTAATGACGGTACTATTGTTAGCAGGAGAATAGACAGTTATTTCAAGAACCTGGATTATGTCATCAAAGCCGACATAATTGCCCGTGATAAGAAACCGGAACAGCCGGACAATGCGGTCGGTTGGGTATTGTTGACCATCCTGGCGACAGGAATCATTGTTGCTGCCGTGGCCGGATTGCGGGTAAGGATCATCCGCAGGCGCGAGAAAAACAAGCGAATGATTACCGAACTGGAACTGAAAGCCATCCGTTCGCAGATGAACCCGCATTTTGTATTCAATGCGCTGGGGTCGATACAAAGCCTGATCAACCAAGGAAAAAGCGACGAAGCAAATCATTACCTGGTCGACTTTGCCAAATTACTCCGTAAGGTGTTGTCATCGTCGGAAAAGAAATTAGTATTACTCAACGAAGAGCTTGAGCAGTTGGATTTATATTTACGGCTCGAACAGTTGCGCGTACCGTTCACTTATGACATTGTGACATGCAGCGATGTCGATCCCACCGGCGAGGAAATACCCGGAATGATCATCCAGCCGGTAGTCGAAAATGCCGTCATACATGGCATCGTGCCTAAGCAAGGCGGTCATATAGCTATTCGTATCCGCAAGGAAGACCATATCCTGTTTGTGGAGGTTACGGATGACGGGGCAGGCATTGCCGGGAAAATCTTGCACAAAAATGGCTTTGGACTACGCGCCATCAATGATCGTTTGGCCTTGCTGAATGATGAGTTGAAGACCAACATCGGGCTGAATATCGAAAACCGGCAGGCGAAAGAAGGTGTTTCGGGTACAAGGGTGACGATTTCCATACCAGTATGAAAATCAATGTTACCCGGAGAGGTTAAAAACAATTCAGATCATTGCCTCTAATTAAAATAGCACTATTTTTGTAGTAATTTTCGAAAGAAGGGTGAATAGAAATGGTTAAAAAAATCAAACAGATCAAAAAAACAATAAAATAACATTGATCCCGATCAAATCCATCATCGTTGAAGATGAGGCGAAAAACCGCGAAAATCTTGCACGCCTGATTGCTGTGTATTGCCCACAGGTAGAAGTGGTGGCGCAATGTGTTTCGGCAACCGAAGCCCGGCAATCGATTACGGAACTACACCCCGACCTGGTGTTCCTCGATATCGAAATGCCTGGCGGTAATGGTTTCTCGTTGTTGGAAAGCCTGCCTGATATCCGGTTCGAGGTTATTTTCGTGACGGCTTACGACAATTACGGCATCAAAGCGATTAAATTTTCGGCGCTTGATTATATCCTCAAACCGATCGATCCGGAAGAATTACGGAATGCGGTAGAAAAAGCATCCCTGAAAATAACACAGAAAGAAGAAGAAGACCTGCGGATGCACAACCTGCTGCAAAATGCCCGGCGCGAGCCGTCTGGCAAGATGATCGCCCTGGCATTGGCCGAAAGGATCGAATTCGTACAGGTATCGTCCATCATCCGTTGCGAATCGGACAGCAACTATACCACTTTTTATCTCAAAGGCGGCGAACGACTCATTGTATCGCGTACCCTGAAGGAATACGACGAATTACTTACTCCTTACGGTTTTCTTCGTGTTCACCAATCACACCTGGTGAATCTCAATGAAATAAAAAGCTACGTAAAAAGTGATGGCGGCTATATCCGCATGAAGGATGGCGCCATGGTGAGCATCTCACGACAACGCCGTGAAATGGTGATGAAAGCCTTACAACAACTATAAGCAACTGATATATAGACACAAGGATATTTTGGGTCGGTGCCTGGCGTAGCGATGCTGCTACGCCACAGGTAAAGAATCTGCAAAGCGGGCAGGTGCCGTAGAAAGTCCGGCCATGCATGTGGATGGTTTCTTTGGGTAGCATATCCAACCATCACAAAATGAAACATCCCGATCATACCGGGCAAAATATTTGCATTTCCCGGAGAAAAAGGCTTTTTTTGCATTGCTTTTGCTTGTGAATCATACACACCATGAAATATTATCTTGTTCTTCTCTTTTTGAACAGCCTTTTTTGATTGTAATATTTTTATACTATGCGTCTTCTTTGGTTTATTTTTTTGATTATGGCTAAGTTGTTGAATATACTGGGCCAGGACACTTTGTTACTTTCGCCAAAGCAAATGAAGAAAGATATTGATTTCTTTTTCAATTTTGTATCGGAGGTTCATCCCAACATGTATGCTTTTGTACCAAAAGACTCCATGGAAAAACGCAAATGCGAACTTTATGAAAAGTGTTTGAAACCATTAACGAAATTTGAATTTCAACGGGAAATACGCCAGTTGAACAGTATGTTCGACGGGCATACCGCGATCATTTACAAAACATATCCTGATGCTCCGGGCGAACTGTTCTTCCCGTTGAATGTCATTGCAAAAGGAAAACAATTGTATCTTGCAGAAGATGAAGACGACCGGGAAATACTATCCATCAATGACATACCTGTACCACATTTACTACAAGTGATGACCCGTACATTTAATGTGGAAAACAAAGCTATGCACGACTTAGAAATTACTTTTTCATTCCCCCGGTTCTTGTTTGTATTAACGACCTGCAGGAGTCCGTTTACGTTGTGTGTAAAAGATAAGACAGGTAAAGACAGCGTGTTTACCATCAACGGAAAAGAACAAGTCCATGCTTGGACGAGATTGTTTACGGGTACCATGAAAGATTTTTCTATTTATGATAGTGAGTCCATAGCTATCTTAAACTATAATTCGTGCAGATACACCGACAAAAAAGAAATCGATGAATTTGCCGAATGGGTTGATTGGGTCTTCAAAAAACTTTCTGATGATGGTATCAAGCACCTGTTCATTGATATCAGCCATAACGGAGGAGGAAACCCGAAAATCAATGATATTATATTCAGGAAAATAGAACATGATTCGGTCAGTTACCCTTTATTTAATGAGATAAAAATAAGTTCACAACTTCTTAAAAGAGACGTGCCTTTGTTTTTTCTACGACCTGTTGCACGTATCAAATATGGGAAAAACTACGGAACAACACTGAAAATAACATATTCTCCAGTCAAAGGGTACAATGGAAATATTTACCTGATACAGGGTCCTGTTACATTTTCGGCTGCCCTCGAAATGGCAGCATGGTTCCGGTATTCCGGACGGGCAACAATTATAGGAGAGGAGACAGGAGGAATGACTGCGGGATACACCAATGTTATTATGGCACAATTACCTTACAGCAAATTTCCAATCCAAAGTTCCTGTAATTACTACGAATATCCCAATGGGCAAATGGACAGGGGGTTTTTGCCGGATGTGCCCATAAAGCTCGATTATACCAAAGCGCAATATGAATTAGAGGACTTAAAGAGGTTTCTTAAGATGATAGAGGAAAATAAAAAAACATGGTAGGTTTCTAATCTGTTTCACACAGCAAAGAACTGCTCCAATACGGCCAATGTGTTTTCATTGGTTTGCAGGTCGTGAACGACTTTTCCCTTATCAAGCACAATAATACGGCGGCATACTTCTGTGACGTGGCTCAGGTCGTGACTCGAGATGAACATGGTGACACCGTGTTGCGTATTTGCCTCTACCAACAACCGTTTCAAACGAATTTGCGAACTCGGGTCGAGGTTAGTGAACGGCTCGTCAAGTATCAGCAATCCGGGCGAACCGAGCAAAGTAGCCGCAATACCGATTTTCTTCTGGTTACCTTTTGAAAAATCGCGGATATACTTCTTTTTTCCAAGAATTTCATCATTGAAAAAGTCATGCATCCTTGCGGTAAATTCTTCCATATCGCCGGCCGACATCCTGTGGAGCGATCCTACAAACTCGAAATATTCCTCAGGCGAAAGAAAATCAATCAGGAAGTTCTCGTCCAGATATGATCCGGAAAAATTCTTCCATAGTTCGTTTCCTTGCACCGGTTCGCCTTTCAGGATCACGTTTCCTGTTTCGGGACGGATTAAATCGAGGATACAACGGAAAAAAGTAGTCTTCCCGGCGCCATTGTTGCCGACCAGTCCTACTGTTTCACCCGAACGGATAGCAAGTTCAGGAATATCGAGCACGGTCACTTGGTTGTATCTTTTCTTTAAATCCTTGACATTTATCATGATGTGTGTATTTTATCTTCGTTGACGGAAACCTTCAGCCATGGCATATTTTTGCCGGGCGGTATGCCGGATGCAAATGTTCAGGAGGGGCTTGGCAAGCAGGATACCCAATAAGCCCGGAATAGCTAAGGAAAGAAATGATGCAGCATTCCCAAAATGTTGGAAAATGGCAGCAATGATTGTCGGAAGGAACATGATCAGCAGAACAGTCACAAACTGGTATGCTTTTACACCTTGCCAATTCATGGATGACCCTTGCCCAAGGGCAATACTTTCGCGTCCGTACCCGATGCAATAAACCATTATGATGGTATTGATACCGATGTTGTAGATGGCTCCCGATAGGAAAATCAAAACCGTTGCAGGCATCAGGCACATCTGGGGTATGCATAAAACCAGACTGAACAGGCACATCAATACATACAGGATATATTTTGTCCGGATATACTGGCCGACACTGTTACGGATAAGTACGCCGTCGAAATACCGTCCGTCGAAAGGCATTTGTCCATAGCCCATCATTAATACCCCGGTGGACATTACTCCCCACATATCCCGCATAAAGCCAACCGTACCTGGTCTTTCCAAAATGAAGAATCCGTAAAAGATGATGAATAACGGCGTGAACAAGATCATTCGAGTACGCTTGTTACGCATGATCAGTTTCAATTCCACAGCGATCATCCTCCCAATGGTCCCGAAGCGGTTGGCAAAGTGAAAGTTGGCGATGGTTGTCTCTTGTCTGGAACGCGGGTTATATTCGTTGGGATAGGTATGCGATAACAGGAAACGATAGTTAAGCACATACACCCCTGCAACCAGCAACGCCGGAACCAACAGAAACCAGGATGTTGTCAATATGCCACCAAATAATCTTCCTGAAACATCCGATAACGAAAAAACATCCAGATAATCAGCACCAAATAATAATGCAAATACTATAATCCACGCCAGTGCCACCCAAATTTTTGATGCCAGTTGCCTTTTGATATACACCACTGTGAGATTGGCAAAAATGACGCATAACAGCATGGTTAACAGCCAACAACAGGCTACACTGGCCGTATATGCACCGGCAATGACTTTTAGCGAAAAGGGGATGAAAATAAGGAATGAAATATAGTTGAGCAGATTACTCAAGCTGCGTCCCAGCAAGTAATGCATTAATGTGGCGCGTTTCACCGGAAGGTGCAGGTAAGGAATCACATTCATGCCCGGTAACGACTGTACCCAGAAACGGGTGAACAGCTCAATACCGAAATAATACAAAAGCCCGGAATTGAATACATCTACCGGGTCTTGTCCCGGGAATAGCTTCAATAATACCTTATCGGCAAAGAACCCAAGGAACAGGAAGTTGAGCATCACAAAGAAAAACGATACTCCCAGGATGATATTGACAATCAGGTTTCGATGCCACATCGGCGAACGCCGGGTCTCTTTCCAATAATGGCTGATGAGGTAACTGACGGGGGATTTTTTCTTTAACATTTAGCAAAAATACAAAATCCGGATTTGCATACTACTGCTTGTTGAAAAAATCTCCGGATATACTTTACTGCTCCACATCATTCATGATAAATTATTCATCCAATTAATTATGAATGTGTCACTTAATTTTATTTCTTAAAAATAAAATAAACTGCCAGGATCAGGAAGATAAAGCCGATGGCATGGTTCAAACGGAATGCTTCATTTTTAAAAACCAGGGTCGTAAAAAAAGTAAACACAACAAGTGTAATCACTTCCTGCATCACCTTCAGTTGCCATAGGTTAAAGGGGCCTCCATTCCCAATAAAGCCAATGCGATTGGCCGGTACCTGAAAACAATATTCAAACAAGGCAATGCCCCAACTCAAAAAGATGATAGCTGGCAATCCCCAATTACTAAACCAGTTCATCTCTTTAAATTTCAGATGTCCATACCAAGCAAAGGTCATGAATACATTAGAAACGGTTAAAAGCCCTATAGTGGCAAATATTTTCATACACATTGATTTTTGACGGCGCAAAAGTATAGAAAAACATTGATTGTGATTAAAAATCAATTTAAATTAAAAAAGTACTACATTTACAACAAATACCTTAATTAAAAAATCATCCACAACCTGACATTATACTTGAACCCAATGTAAAAAGGATGGTTCTATTATAAAGGTAAAAATTATCAATAATCAAATAATCATGAGTATACAACTTGAAGCCAAAGCGGCAATACAAATACGCAAACCGGCAGCTGAAGTCTTCCAAGCCATCATCGATCCCGATAAGATGCGCCATTACTTCATTTCCCAAAGTACGGGACGGATGGAAGAAGGAAAAAACCTTGTGTGGCGTTTTCCTGAGTTTGACATGGATTGCCCTGTACGGGTCGGGAAAATAGAACCGGATCGATATATTTCTTTTTATTGGGGTGGAGACAATGGTAATGAGCTTTTTACGGAAATAGTACTTAAACCTTGCGAAAACAATAAATCGACTGTAGTGACCGTTACCGAAAAAGGCATGGAGAACAACGAAGCCGGAATTTCTTGGCTACGTGGTAACACAGAAGGCTGGGCTAATTTCCTTGCCTGTATGAAAGCCTGGCTCGAATTTGGTGTTCACTTGCGCGAAGGTGCTTTTGATTTTATGAAAACAGCTTAGACTACTTATAATCAATAAAATATACAACAAAGACGAGGCAATGCCTCGTCTTTGTTGTATATTTACCAATGGAACGGCTTTCTACTCGTCTTAATAGGCAAATAGAGGATATTCTTTCATCATTTGATTAACCTTGTCCTTCACCTGCTTGAGTACCGCATCATTATCCACGTTGCTGAGCACTGTGTCAATCATCTCCACAATTTCAGGCATCAGTCCTTCTTTGGCGCCGCGGGTGGTGATAGCTGGGGTTCCTAAGCGAATTCCCGAAGTGAGGAAAGGCGAACGCGAATCAAAAGGTACCATGTTTTTATTGGTCGTAATGTCGGCTTTCACCAAGGCATTTTCAGCCATTTTACCAGTCAGTTCGGGGAAGCGTGAACGTAAGTCGACCAGCATGCTATGGTTATCTGTTCCATTCGAAATCACTTTATACCCTTTGTCGATTAATGCCTTCGCCATGACGGATGCATTTTTGATCACTTGCCGGACATATTCCATGTAACTGTTGGTCAATGCCTCGCCGAATGAAACGGCCTTAGCAGCAATCACGTGTTCGAGCGGACCACCCTGTATACCCGGAAAAACTGCTGAGTCAAGCAAAGCCGACATCATCTTAATTTCACCTTTGGGTGTATTCAGTCCCCATGGGTTTTCGAAATCCTTGCCAAGCATGATCATTCCACCACGCGGGCCACGTAGTGTTTTATGGGTGGTAGTGGTGACAATATGGCAGTGCGGGAACGGGTGATTCAGCAATCCCTTGGCGATCAATCCGGCAGGATGCGCAATGTCAGCCATCAGCAATGCCCCTATCTTGTCAGCGATAGCACGCATGCGGGCAAAATCCCAATCACGCGAATAAGCTGATGCCCCGGCAATGATCATTTTCGGTTTTTCCTGCAATGCAATAGCTTCCATCTGGTCATAGTCGATCATACCGGTTTCCTCGCGCACCTTATAGGCTACCGGACGGTACAATATTCCTGAAGAGTTCACCGGTGATCCGTGCGAAAGATGTCCGCCATGCGAAAGATCAAAACCCAGGAAAGTATCACCCGGCTTGAGACAGGCCAGCATCACGGCTGCATTGGCCTGCGCACCCGAATGCGGCTGAACATTTACCCATTCGGCATTGAAAAGCTGCTTGGCACGGTCTATGGCTGTCTGCTCTATCTGGTCGATCACTTGGCAGCCTCCATAATAACGACGTCCTGGGTAACCTTCAGCGTATTTGTTGGTTAAACACGTGCCCATGGCTTGCATCACCTGCTCACTGACGAAGTTTTCCGAAGCGATAAGCTCTATACCCGACAACTGGCGTTCACGTTCGTTAGTTATCAGGTTAAAAATAAGTGTATCCTTGTTCATATATTGATTTTTTTGATTCTGAATGAGGTGCAAACTTACAAAAAAAATGAGCGCTACCATAAACGCAGCGCCCATTTCTTCACCTATTTATTAACACATTCATTATTATGAAACGGCTTTTAAACTCATATCCAAACTCCTAACCTGATGCGTCAATGCGCCTACCGAAATGAAATCGACTCCGCAGAGCGCATATTCGCGTATATTGTCCAAGTTAATATTTCCCGACGATTCGGTTTCGTAGTGACCGTTGACAATTTCAATAGCCTTATGGGTGGTTGCGATATCGAAATTATCAAACATGATACGGTGTATCTTGTTATGCCTGACAATCCGTTCCACATCCTCCAAGTTGCGGGCTTCAATTTCTATTTTCAGCATCTTGCCCCGTTTTTGAAGGTATTGGTTTACGGCATCAATGGCTTTTTCAATACCACCAGCAAAGTCAATATGGTTATCCTTGATCAGGATCATGTCGAACAGACCGATACGGTGATTGCTTCCACCACCCAGCCGAACGGCTTCTTTATCGAGCAACCGCATGCCTGGCGTGGTTTTGCGGGTATCTAGCAACTTGGTTGAAGTTCCAGCCAGTTTTTCGACATACAGGTTGGTTTGCGTGGCAACGCCACTCATGCGTTGCATGATATTCAGCACGAGGCGCTCGCATTGCAGGATGGAAAGGATACGTCCTTCGACCGTAAAAACAATATCTCCCGGATATACCTTAGCACCATCTTCTATGAATACGGTGGTACGAAGGAACGGATCGAAACGGTGAAACACATGCTGTGCCACTTCCACGCCGGCCAATACTCCGCCTTCCTTGATCAGGAGTTGCGTCTTTCCCTCATTCATCGAAGGAATACATGCCAACGATGTGTGGTCACCATCCCCGATATCTTCTTTTAATGCCTGATCAATAAATGTATCTAAATAATTACGGTCAATCATTATTTTCTATCCTCATTTGATAAATCCGCTGGTCTTTCATGTATATATTTAAACGGTAAAGACCTTTGGCTGTACGTAATTCCCCTATAAAATACTGTGCATTATCCTTGTCCATTTTATGCAGATGTTTATATCTGAATTCTCCCGGACCATTGTTGATGAAAAAGTTTTTCAGTATCTGCTCGGCTTGCGACTTCCCATAAACTTTCTGGCTATCGCTGAATATCAACTCAACAGATGAATTAAAATAATTACTGATGCTCTTGGAATCGCCTTTTTCCAAGGCTTTAACAATTTCACCCGGCAAGTTATGTACATTGACAGCCATTATATCTACATATGCACACAATAAACCTATAATCAATATTTTCTTAAAAACCATCCGAAAAGTAATCTAAGCAGCTACTTGTTTTTCATGAAACAAGTAAGCAATTTATGTACATCTATTATTCTTCCATCAAAAATTGAACCAAAAAATTATTCAACAAAAGTATCTATGTTTACGTATCGAAACGAAAATAGTTTCTTTTTATGAAAAAGTTGTGGGATGGCGTGGATTTTCATCAAGTACATCACTTTTCATTTGTGTATTGAAGGATATTATATATATTTGCACCCGCAAAGGGTTGTTAGCTCAGTTGGTTTAGAGCATTACCTTGACAGGGTAGGGGTCAACGGTTCGAATCCGCTACAACCCACAGATAATCTAAGGTGTGAATGATCACACCTTTTGTTTTTTGCTTATATTTTTACAGCTTTTTCGGATCTAACAATACGCAACAGGGAACAATAATAAATAGGCCCGGATACCACTGTCGATACACGGGCCGCATATAACATTATCAAAAGACCTTTAGCTAAATATTACTCCGGGTTATTCATTTCCTGTTATTGATACAAGGACATTGTAGCGGAATAATTTGTCATCTTTGTCGTACGTTTCCGAACGAACAACCCCTGCGTTGGGAGCATACCATTCGATACATTTGTAATTTGTGGTTACTTTATCTCTTTTGGTTTCGATATTGAAAGTTACTTTTGATGCATAGAAATTTCCAGCCGGTGTCATCAACGGCTCTGTCTTCACATAATTACGGTCACTTACCCTCACAGTAATCAATTTTTTCTTATCTTTTTTTGACTGGATGGTGAACGTGGCTTCGTTCCTCTGGACATTTCCATAGAATGGATCGTTGGACCCAAATACATCTGGATAATCCAAGAGATCACCTATCAACTCCGTTTCAGTTCCTAACAATTTGACTATATCGGGCCGAAATGCTTTGTTTGACAGACTCATATAGAAAACTCCATCTTCGCAACGCGCCTTCAGGATACCATTATCAATCACTTTATCGTTGTTATCGGTAACCGAATAATTAACTTCTACTGCTTTCCCCCACGTGGATTCATCGGATTTGGTGACCCAGTATGTGGTGGTACAGATCAGGTTATTGGCTGCATCGTAACTTTTATTGACCAACGTAGCCCCTTTCTTCGTTGGGAAGAATTCAAAACATTCGTCATTTTGCGCCATCAATAAAGATGTTGATATAATGACAAAATATAAAAATGATACTAAACTTTTCATACACTATCAATTAAATAAATTATTTATTGAACAGGTATAACAAAACACCTTGGATAATGTTTGGTTTTTTTATCATGTTATTTTGTCATATTTTCACACGGCTAAAGGCTTTTCACTTCATACCCTTTGCTATTCGCAAACGCCACAATCGACGAATTGATAGCATTTCCCAAGTCGTCTTGCTGGTTATTACCCTGCTTTTTGAGTTCCGAATCAATATAAGCCTGGCGTTGCTTGGCAAGACCGGTTATTTCATTCTGGATAGCTTCGCGTTCCTTTGCCTTCTGGTCGACAATGGCTTTCAGTTCGGCTTCCGACTTATCTTTCAGTTCGACCGGAAGTTCTTCCTTCTTCACCTTGGCTAATGCCTTGCTATCGGATTTGGTTTTGTCCACCAGGTCCCACGAATCGTTCTTATACACCGCCTTAGACTTGCTTACCACACGTTCGGCATAATTGGACGACGACACTGTGGCTGCATTTTTATCCTGTGCTGCCTGGTTCATCTTCTTCGATTCGGCCATTGAGCCGTAAGCGATATAGGTAGCATTCAGTTTCTCATTACATTGACTAATGCGGTCGTCATAAGGTGTAGCGATGTAACGCACTTTTTCATCGGAATTGATATTGAAATACTTGCCTTTGCCACGCTCGGCACCATCCTTCCACAATTCACGGATACCAGTCTGATAATCGCCGCAGTATATGGTATTCACGAAAATATCTTTCCCTAATGCAGCCCCTACAGAGGTCTTGTAATCAACTTCGCCTTGGTTGAATTCCTCGTTGCCTGCAATATAAATCAATTTCATATCCGACGGCTGACCACCCCAGTCGAGCTTGCTAACAGCATCGCTGATCACTGCGCCGCAATATTCCGAACCACCCCAGGTTTTCAGGGCAAACAACATTTCCGAAATTGCGTCCAAGTCGGTGGTAAGAGGTGTGAGCTGACGAATGTAACCCGATTGCTGGCTTAATGCATTGTTACCATACTCGTAGAGTGCAATCTCGATGGTTGGCTCTCCACCCTTGTATTTCAGGGTGGTAAGTGTATTGATAATATTCCACAAGCGCGATTTGGCCTGGTCGATCAATCCGTCCATACTGTTGGACGTGTCGAGCAATAGTGCTACTTGTATTTTAGCCGTGCTTTTGGCCGCGACGGCTTGTTGTTGCACATTGGTTTCCGAAGCCCGGTTGCATTGGCAGCTATTCATTAATAATATCAATAATAAAGTACCAACTGATAAAAATTTTGATCGGATTCTGAACCTTGAATTTTGAATTTCGACTGTTTTCATGACAAATATTTTTTAAGATTATGTGATTTAATGATGCAAATGTATGCTGCGAAAAAACAATAGTTTGGCATAATTGGGTGAAACACATTCCCGACTTGGTGAAATGAAAATATCAATTGGCAACGAATGGTGAAAGTTTGAAAATAATGACGGATATTTGCAGAATATCATATTTAAACACAAAGTATCTCAAAGGTCGTTCCCAAAGGATCACAAAGAAAAAGCCTTAGTGTGACTTTGTGAATACTCCTTGTGTGCCTTTGTGTTAAAAATAAAATACGAATTCAAGGCAAGTAATGCGCTATTCATTATATATATTTCTCTTGCTCCTGTTTTGTTGGTTTACCAAAGCACAGAAGCCCGATACGGCAAAGTTGGAGATACTCCCGGCGCAAATGCCATCCAACAGCGTCAGTAAATCGGCGAAAAAGCTTTCGAAATCGTTGGGTGAAGGTAAATCCGATGATAAAATTGCAGAAGAATATGAAGAATTAGCCAAAAACCTAGTGACCAACAACGAATTCGCAAAAGCGGAGGAATACCTGAAACGTGCCCTCGACATTTACACCCGGCTTGGTAAAAAACGTAAAGTTACTACGGTTAACCGTGAATTGGCGCGTGTGCAGGAACAACTAAAGAACATACCCGGAGCCATCCACTACTACGAGGAAGCCAGCCGCACCACTACTGACCCGTCCGAACGGCTACTGAACCTGAACGATGCCAACCGCCTGCGGAATCAGTCCAATCCCGTGGCGCAATCGAAATTCATACAAAGTAACATACAATTACTCGAAGAGAAAGGCAATAATGAGGAAAAGTCTGTAGCCTACCGGCAATTAGCCGAAACCAACCTGCAAATGAATCAAAGCAGCAAAGCCATTGGGAACTATGAGAAAGCATTGGAAATCATTCCCGAAAAAGAACCCGAAGTACTCAAAATAAAAGGCGAAATGGCCAAGGCTTACGTAGCCGACAAGCAATTCGACAAGGCTATCGACCTCAGCAAAGAATTGGTGCAGAAAGCGCAGGAAATAAAAGATGTGAAAACCGAAATCAGCGGGTTACAATCGCTGTCGCACGTTTATTTCAGCGATGCCAAGGCCGACCAAGGTATGGAAGCGCTCATGCAGGCTTATAACCTGGCCATGACTAACGGTCAAACCATGGAGGCTAAACGAAGCCTCGAATTACTGGCCGATCAATACCGGAAAAATGGCGGCAACGGAAAGCTTCTGGAACTGTACCGCAACTTCCTCGACAATCTCGAACGGGTGATCCGCGCTGATAGTTCGCTGGTGGATGCGAAACTGTTTCAGGCCACCGAAGACCGTATCCACCAGTTAGAGAGCGAACGCACCCTTAAAGACGAACTCTTGGTTCGAACCAACCGGTTTAATTATGTACTGATTGCCTCCATCATCCTGATGGTGTTGTTGGCAGCGCTCATCGCCAAGGCATGGTATACCATCCGCATCCGCAACAAAAAGATAGCATTGCAATCGCTACGCCGCGAGATGAATCCGCATTTCATTTTCAATAGCCTCAACAGCGTCAACCAGTTCATTGCGCAAAACAACGAACTGGAGGCCAACAAATACCTTACCTCCTACTCCCGGCTGATGCGTAATGTAATGGAAAACTCGGGCAGGGATTTCGTCCGCTTAGGTAACGAGATCGAGCAATTACGCGAATATCTCGATTTGGAACAGCTACGTTTCCACGAAAAGTTTACATACAAAGTAGTAGTGGACGAACGTATTGACATTGATGCTGTGCATATCCCCAATATGTTGATACAGCCACACCTTGAAAATGCAATATGGCACGGTTTGCGCTACCGCGAGGACAAAGGCCTGCTGAAACTTGGATTTACACAGGATGGCAATACTATTTTCATAACTATTGACGACAATGGTATCGGCCTGGAACAAAGCCGGCTCATTAAAACACAAAACCAGAGGGTACACCATTCACGTGGCCTGACAAATATTACTGAACGTATCAAATTATTGAATGACTTATACCATACAGGTATCCGGCTAACGATTAACGAAAAGGAAACACCCGAAACCGGCGTAGTGGTAAGGATTGCAATTAAAGTAATTCAACCGGCCATTCAACCCTTATCATAAGGTAACGTTTCACGTCTTAGATGTTGTTCAAATTTTGACTAATCATTTGATTTTAATACACATGAATTAAGATTGCTTTCATTTTCTTCTTTGATGGCGTTATATTAATTTTCGACAATCTTTTATACGCTGCAACAATAAGGCTATTCGATTATTTTTGAATAGTTTATGAAAGCTATATTATAATGCGATGATTACAATTTATTATCTCGTGTGCGAACACATATTTAATATTATTATACCGTGTGCGAACACAATAAAAAATTGTTAATAAAAATGAACTTCTATAGTAATTATCAATAAACATTTACGATCTAACACTTCATTTATTATTTTCACTTTATTTTATAATAAAATATAACAAATTTGATATTTTTAATTATAAATTAAAACTAAATATTATTTTTATATTTCTTTTTGATATAAATTTTGCACTTTTTGTAAAAATTTTATTTTACTTTGCAATGTCATTAATTTCAAATTGTAATTAGAAAAAGATATTCAATTGATGAAATTCACAAAAATGCACGGTTTGGGAAACGATTATATTTATATTAATTGCTTCGACGAACAAATCGAAAGTCCTGAAGATTTGGCTGCAAGTTTGAGCGACCGTCACAAAGGCATTGGTTCCGATGGATTGGTACTCATTATGCCTTCTAACGAATGCGATTTCCGGATGCGGATGTTCAACGCCGACGGTTCCGAAGCGCAGATGTGTGGCAATGCATCGCGATGCGTAGGAAAGTATGTGTACGATAACGGGTTAACGGAAAATACAGAAATCACGCTCGAGACGCTTGCCGGGACTAAACGGATGTGGCTCTTCCCCAAGGATGGGAAAGTACAAACCGTGTGTGTGGATATGGGTAAACCGGTGTTGACCGCTTCGAATATCCCGGTGGCATTACCCCTGGAAGAAGTGATCGACTGCCAGGTTTACTTTCCTTTAAAGACACATCGCATCACCTGTATTTCAATGGGCAATCCACACACCATCATTTTTGCTGATGATATTGACCGGCTTCCGTTAGCCATATGGGGCTCCGAAATAGAACGCTACCCGTTGTTTCCCGATCGTACCAATATTGAATTTGTGCAACGGATAAACCCGGAACATTTGCGGATGCGTGTTTGGGAACGTGGCGCAGGTGAAACACAAGCTTGCGGAACCGGAGCTTGTTCGGCGTTGGTAGCGGCAGTCCTCACGGGCGATACCAAGCGCAAAGCAATCGTCAGCCTGCCGGGTGGCGACCTCGAAATAGAATGGTATGAAGATGACAATCATGTGTATATGACCGGCGAAGCGGTAACCGTTTTCACGGGAGAAATTTAATTGTTTCGGGTTTTGAGTTTCGAGTTGGGCAAAGTCCCGTAAACACGAAACGAAACCCGAAACTCAAAACTCGAAACTCGAAACAAAAAAGAAATGGCATTAGTAAACGAAAATTTTCTCAAGTTACCTGGAAGTTACCTGTTTGCAGAAGTTGCCCGGAAAGTTAACACATATAAGGCAACGCATCCCGCACATCGAGTCATCAGCTTGGGTATAGGCGACGTGACGCAACCATTGGCGCCGGCCGTTATCAAGGCATTGCAGGACGCCACGCTGGAAATGGTATCTGAAAAGACCATGCGCGGTTATGCACCCGACCAAGGATATCCATTCCTGTTGGAAGCCATCATCGAAAATGACTTCGAAGTACGTGGCGTGTACATCAGTCCCGACGAGATATTTGTAAACGATGGCGCCAAGAGCGATACAGGCAACATTGGCGACATATTGAGCGCCGACAACGTGGTGGCTGTTACCGACCCGGTGTACCCGGTGTACGTGGATACCAATGTGATGGCTGACCGGGCAGGCATCCTGACAGACGGATACTGGAGCAATATCGAGTACCTGCCCTGCACGGCAGCTAATGGTTTTGTCCCCCAGTTGCCGCAGCAACGAGTGGATGCTGTGTACCTCTGCTATCCCAACAATCCCACGGGTACTACGCTTACCCACACGGAGTTAAAACGTTGGGTGGATTATGCACTCGAAAATGACGTGTTGTTGCTGTTTGATGCTGCTTACGAGGCTTTCATCACCGAAAAATATGTGCCGCACAGTATCTACGAGATTGACGGCGCGCAACGTGTGGCCATTGAGTTCCGCAGCTTTTCCAAAACAGCTGGTTTCACCGGGTTACGATGTGGTTATACGGTAGTACCCAGGGAACTGACAGCATCGACATTGAGCGGTGAACGGGTACTGCTCAACGATTTGTGGCGCCGCCGGCAGTCAACCAAGTTCAATGGCACGGCTTATATCGTGCAACGTGCCGCCGAAGCGGTGTATTCGCTGGAAGGCAAGGAACAAGTGCGTCAAACCATTGGTTATTATATGGAGAACGCAAAAATTATTAAGAAAGGGTTGGAAGAAACCGGGATGACGACATACGGTGGTGTCAACGCTCCGTATATCTGGCTGAAAACACCCGATGGGATGTCATCTTGGGAATATTTCGACCATCTGCTCAATAAATTGGAAATAGTAACCACACCTGGGGCAGGATTTGGTGCAAATGGCGAAGGATACGTACGGTTGACGGCCTTTGGAAACCGAAAGAATACGGAAGAAGCCATAGAGAGGATGAAAAGTTTCGAGTTTAAAGTTTAAAGTTTCGAGTTCCGGGTTTCAGTTATTATCAATGAAAAAGTTAAAATTAAATTATCAATTGTATCCGCGGATTAAGAACCCCTTCGGGGGATTAGCTTGATCCACGGGAAATGACCTGAAAGACGACAGATGATTTCCCTTGACGGTGGCCTGATACAGAAAAGGAGCTTTGTCAAGACCGCGACGAAACTCGTCCCGCATACCGATTGATAAGAGGGTTCGCATCAGCCTGCAATTAATCGAATATTGATAATTGACAATTAGCGCAAAGCGTATTAAATCAATGTAGAGCCTTAAAGAAGGAGTGTCAATTATTTAACAAGCAGGCAATTATCCATCACAACAAAAAGACTGTCAGGCTTATAAATTTCAATCATGAAATCCTTGAATTTGAAATTTCGAATCTTGGAATGTAATTCAGGTCTGTCAATTAGGTTAACAATTTTTATTCAAATTTTAATGAATCATGAACAGAATAATTTCTTTTATTATAACGGCATTGCTACTGACGCCTGTAACGGGTAAGGCGCAATGCGATTTCTCGGCGGGAGCCGATTTTGTAAGTTCTTATGTATGGCGCGGAGTGGCCACCGCCGGTACAAGCATACAACCCTCGATGGGTCTGTCTGTAGGCGGTTTCAGTGTAGACGCTTGGGGAAGCGTAGACATTGCCGGGCAAGGCTATAAAGAAGTAGACTTGTCGGCAAGTTGCACCATCAGCGGGTTTCGTTTTGGACTCACCGATTATTGGTGGGATGGCGAAGGTGCTTACGATTATTTCGATTTCAAAAAAGACGAGTCATCACACTTGCTGGAAGTAAACCTCGGCTATAAGTTCGATTTCGGATTGGGACTGTCGTGGAACACCATGGTAGCCGGTGCAGGCGACAAATATACGGACGGGGGCGATATCAAGCGTGCATTTTCTACTTACGTGGAAGCCGGGTATTCCTTTTCTATTAAGGATATAAGCCTTACTGTGGCCATCGGTGCAAGCCCTTGGAAAAGCAATGTGTTGTACACCAGCTACGAGAAGGACGGGCAACAGTACGGTACTGATGGCTTTGCGGTGACAAACATTTCACTGGCGGCATCGAAGGATGTTGCTGTTACCGATAAGTTTTCGTTACCCTTGTCCGGACTGTTGGCCTTCAACCCGGCAAAGGAGGACGTTTTCCTTGTTTTTGGATTTAGTTTTAAAATTTAACAGACCATTCCATAATGAAAAAGATAGAAGCCATCATACGCAAATCAAGGTTTGACGATGTAAAAGAGGCCCTGTTGGCGGCCGATATAGAGTGGTTCTCGTACTACGAGGTACGTGGCGTTGGAAAAATGCAGCAGGAAAGGATTTACCGCGGGATCGCTTACGATACGAGCACCATCGAGCGGATACTCTTGAGCATAGTGGTAAGGGATATCAATGTGGAAAAGACGGTGAAAGCGATACAAGAGCAAGCTTACACCGGCGAAATAGGCGACGGGCGTATATTTATCTATCCCGTCACCGATGCAGTCCGCATCCGTACCGGCGAACACGGTGACATTTCGTTATACGATGCTAAACCTCAAAAAACAGACAGCCATGAAAAGTAGATTATTCTTCACAGCGAGTGTTTTTTTAATGTTATTGGTCGTGTCATATACAGCAATGGCGCAGGAGGCTGCCCAGACAGGAACCGCAATATCCGGGATCGCAGCCGGAACAACCATCGAACCGGCTGCCGTACTTGATAGCGGCAATACTGCGTGGATGATTGTAGCTACCATCCTGGTCATGTTAATGACTGTTCCCGGTCTGGCCTTATTTTACGGCGGTCTGGTGCGTCAACGTAATTTGCTAAGTGTCATCATGCAATGTTTTGTGTTGGTGGGTGTTGTATCCATCATTTGGCTTGCCTTTGGCTACAGTTGGGTCTTTAGTACCGGTTTCACGGACGAGGGCAACCCACTGGGATTTTTCATCGGCGGGTTCGAAAAGGTCTTCCTGAAAGGCGTCAGTCTCAATACATTGGTGGTCGGCCCGGACATCCCCGAAATTATCTTCGCCTTGTTCCAGTGTATGTTTGCTGTCATCACACCAGCACTTATCATTGGGGCTTTCGCCGAAAGGGTAAAGTTTTCGGGATACCTGTTCTTCATTATCCTGTGGTCGATAGTGGTGTACAACCCTTTGGCACACTGGGTATGGGGTGGCGGTTGGCTGCAAAAATTAGGAGCCATCGACTTTGCGGGAGGTACCGTGGTACATATCAATGCAGGTATTACCGCCCTTGTGATGGCGATACTGGTTGGCAGGCGCAAAGATTACAAGCCCGGCCGTCCTACCACACCGCACAACATCGCATTCGTGTTCCTCGGTGCCATCTTCCTCTGGCTGGGCTGGTTCGGGTTCAATGCCGGTAGCGGCCTTGCTGCTGATGGCCTTGCCGCCAACGCTTTCCTGGTGACGCATTTCGCGACTGCCGTGGCCGTGGTTACCTGGATGGTGATCGACTGGATACGCGATAAGAAACCGACTGTGGTGGGCGCCTGTACAGGTGCTGTTGCCGGGCTGGTAGCCATCACTCCAGCTGCAGGCACGGTCGATTTGTTCGGCGCCTTTTTCATCGGAGCCACATCGTCTGCCGTATGTTTCTTTATGGTTGCCATTGTAAAAGCGAAACTGAAATACGACGATTCGCTGGATGCATTTGGCGTGCATGGGGTTGGAGGCATCGTCGGTTCGATACTCACTGGGGTATTCGCCACGCAGGCGGTCAGCGGCGAAGGCGGCGTACAGGGAGCTTTGTCGGGCGACTGGCACCAGTTGTGGGTGCAAATAGTGGCAACCGTTGCTACCATCGCCTACAGCGCTATCCTTACCATTATTCTCTTCTACATTGCCGATAAAACCGTGGGCATACGGGTGTCGCCACGTGTGGAAGAAGAGGGTCTGGATATTTATGAACACGGCGAGGCAACGTATAGTTAGGAGGTAAGGAATTAAGAATTAAAAATTAAGAATTAAGAATCAAGAGTTCTTGTAAAAAAACATCGCTATCAATTAAAAATTAAAAACAACATGTTAGTCATACCTAAAGGTTACCAGCCGACGCTGGACGCACGGCACACTGAAGAGGCCGTAAAAATGATCAAAGATACTTTTCAGAAGGAGCTTGCCGGAGCCTTATCGCTACGTCGTGTTACCGCACCGCTTTTTGTCCTTTCGGGGACAGGCATCAATGATAACCTCAATGGCGTGGAACGCCCGGTATCGTTTGAAATATCGTCTATCGGGCAGCATGCCGAGATCGTGCAATCGCTGGCCAAGTGGAAACGCATGAAGCTGGGCGCTTACGATATCGCGCCGGGCGAAGGCCTGTATACGGATATGAATGCCATCCGCGCTGACGAGGAGGAGTTGGATAACTTGCATTCTGTGTATGTCGACCAGTGGGACTGGGAACGCACCATCACCGCCGCCGACCGTAACCTTGATTTTTTGAAAGGCATTGTCAGGAAGATTTATGGGGCTTTTCTGGCTACAGAAACAGCGGTTTGCAAGGCGTATCCATCCGTCAAGCCTTGGCTTTCGCCAGACATTACTTTCGTGCATACCGAGGATTTGCAAAAGCTTTATCCTGGTTTAACACCCAAGGAACGTGAAAACAAAGTCGCCGAACAGTATGGTTCAATTTTCCTGATCGGTATCGGTGGCACGTTGTCCGACGGTAAAATCCATGACGGTCGCTCACCCGATTACGACGACTGGAGTACCGAAACCAACGACGGGCACAAGGGTCTCAACGGTGATATCATCCTATGGAACCCGTTGCTGAAATGCGCTTTTGAGATTTCTTCAATGGGTATCCGCGTGGATAAATCGGCTTTATTGGTGCAGTTAAAGATACGCGATTGCGAAGACCGCCTCGAATTGCTTTTCCACAAAAGCCTGGTGGAGGATAGGATTCCGCTTTCTATCGGAGGTGGTATCGGACAGTCGCGCCTATGCATGTACCTGTTGCATTGTGCACATGTCGGTGAAGTGCAGTCGAGTATCTGGCCGGAGGAGATGATAGAAAAATGTGCGGAAAATAATATCTGTTTGAAGTAAACCCCTTACCGGCCCTCCCCAAATGGGGAGAGATCGTGCTACTCAAAGGTAGTAAAGTTCTTTCACATTTTAGTACAGATGTTCGTCGTAGCGAAAAACGCTACGACGCAGTTAAAAGCAAGGCTCCTGCCTTGCATCTTGGAAAGCTGGAGCTTTCCTTTTAGCACGGCGTAGTCAGGAGACAATGCCGAACGTAATTATCATTACAGTTGTTATAATATTAGTATTAAAAATATAAATTTACGATAGACGAAATTCATGTCAATTCGTGAAATTTAGTGGACAAAAGCCTAAATCACGATAGGTGAAATTAGTGAAAATTAGTGGATAAAATCAAAATAACAATATGTCAAATTTAAGATTCAAAGCAGTAGAAGAGGCTTTCAAACGTAAAGCCGTCAATGTGCCTATTCCCGACAGGAAGACGTCAGACTATTTCGGGATCTATGTGTTCGACCGCAACCAGATGCGCAAGTACCTCTCGAAAGAGACACTCCGCGTGGTGCTGGATGCTATTGACGAAGGCGTGCCTTTGGAACGGAATATCGCCAACCACGTGGCAGCAGGCATGCGTATGTGGGCTATGGAGATGGGCGCCACACATTATACACACTGGTTCCATCCGCTCACCGACGGTACTGCCGAGAAACACGATGCTTTTATCGAGCCGAACGGTAACGGGGGCGTGATTGAAGAATTTACCGGCAAGCTGCTGGCGCAACAGGAGCCGGACGCATCAAGTTTCCCTAGCGGGGGTATCCGCAATACTTTCGAAGCTCGCGGATATACGGCTTGGGATCCTTCGTCGCCCGCTTTCATAGTGGACGATACGCTTTGTATCCCTACTATTTTCATCTCGTATACCGGCGAGTCGCTCGACTACAAGATGCCGCTGCTGAAAGCGATACAAGCTGTGGATAAAGCGGCTACGGAGGTATGCAAACTGTTCGACCGTAGTGTACGCAAGGTGTACTCATACCTTGGCTGGGAACAGGAATATTTCCTGGTGGACGAAGCCCTGTACCAAGCCCGTCCGGACCTGATACTTACCGAACGCACACTGATGGGGCACGAAAGCGCCAAGAACCAGCAATTGGAAGACCACTACTTCGGTGCTATTCCTACACGTGTGTCGGCATTCATGCGCGAGCTCGAGTACGAGTGTTACAAGCTGAGCATCCCCGTGAAAACACGTCACAATGAAGTTGCACCCAACCAGTTCGAGGTTGCCCCGATATACGAGGAAACCAATCTGGCAGTGGATCATAACCTGTTGCTGATGTCAACGATGAAGCGTGTGGCCGAACGCCATCACTTCCGGGTATTGCTACACGAAAAACCTTTCAAGGGCATCAACGGTTCGGGTAAGCACAACAACTGGTCGTTGGGCACCGATACGGGTATCAACCTGCTCGGACCGGGTAAGAACGCACAGGAAAACCTGCAATTCATCACCATTCTGGTGAACGTGTTGATGGCGGTTTATAAAAACAACGCCCTGTTGAAAGCGAGTATCTCGTCGGCTACCAACGCTCACCGGCTCGGGGCTAACGAAGCGCCACCGGCTATTATTTCGGTGTTCCTCGGAAGTCAGATATCCGCTGTGCTCGATGCGTTGGAAACAAGCGAAGGTACATCACCGATACGCGTTACCGAAAAAACCGGTACGCGCCTCCCGCTGACGCATATCCCCGAAATATTGGTGGACAATACCGACCGTAACCGTACTTCGCCGTTTGCTTTCACAGGTAACCGGTTCGAGTTCCGGGCTGTAGGTTCATCGGCCAACTGCGCCTCGGCCATGATTGCGCTCAATAGCGCGGTGGCTTACCAGTTAAGGCAATTCAAAACCGAAGTAGACGGGCTGATCGCGAAGGGCAGCAAGAAAGATGAAGCTATTTTCGCGGTAGTCCGTAAATATATTACCGAGTCGAAGCCGATCCGTTTCGATGGTAATGGCTATAGTGATGAATGGAAAGAGGAAGCTGCACACCGCGGCTTGGATTGCGAAACCTGTGTCCCGGTGATTTACGACGCTTACCTCAGCCCTCAGTCTGTGAAGATGTTCACCGCTACCGATGTGCTCAGCGAAAAGGAACTGCACGCCCGCAACGAGGTAAAATGGGATGTGTATACCAAGAAGGTGCAGATCGAGGCCCGCGTGCTAGGTGACTTGGCGATGAACCATATCATCCCCGTAGCCACGCGCTATCAGGGTATGTTGCTCGACAACGTGTCGAAAATCCGCACTTTATACAATGACGACCGTGCCAATAAGATCTCGGCACAGGATTTTGCACTCATCGAGGAGATCTCCGAACGAACGAACATCATCAAGGAAAAAGTAGACCAGATGGTGGAAGCCCGCAAGGTGGCCAACAAAATCGAGAACGAACGAGAAAAGGCAGTTACCTACTGTCGAACCGTCTTGCCGTTTCTCGACGAGATCCGTTATCACATCGACAAACTTGAGTTGATCGTTGATAATGAGATGTGGACATTACCGAAATACAGGGAACTGTTGTTTTTGAGGTAAGAGGTAAGAATCTCGACCTGCTGGGTCTTTGAGACCCGGTAGGTCTTTTCAAGCTTGAAACCTCAGGCTTTTCAGCAAAGTTTCGAGTTTAAAATCCGTTTAATCCGTGTCATCCGCGTTCTATTAATCAAAAATTTAAAAATCAAAAATACAAATGGGTAACCCCAAAGCTTTTTTAACCGTTCCCCGCAAGGAAGCAGGCTACCGGCCTGTGTTGGAACGTATCGCCGACTTTGGCGAAGTAGAACAAACCTTGCACAGCGATGACCGTATCTTGCAGGCGTCGCGTTGCATGGATTGTGGCGTACCTTTCTGTCATTGGGCTTGTACCATTGCCAATTGTATGCCCGAATGGCAGGATTCATTATCGAAAGGCAAGTGGGCAGAAGCATACGAACGACTGCATGCCACCAATAACTTTCCGGAGTTTACCGGGCGTGTATGTCCTGCGCTTTGTGAGAAAAGTTGTGTACTGGCGCTTAACGGCGAACCGGTAACCATCCGCGAAAATGAGGCAGCAGTTGCCGAACATGCCTTTGTGGAAGGATATATCAAACCACGTATCCCGCACCGTCGTTCCGGCCGGAAAGTGGCTGTAGTGGGCTCTGGGCCTGCCGGGTTGACCACTGCAGACATGCTCAACCAGCAGGGACATAGTGTAGTAGTTTTCGAAAAGGATGAAGCCATAGGCGGGTTGCTTCGTTTTGGTATTCCCGATTTCAAACTCAATAAGGAGGTGATTGATCGCCGGTTGGAAATCCTTCGTGCCGAAGGTATCGTGTTCAAGACGAATGTGCATGTAGGTGGTGATATCCCGCATGAACAGCTACTCAAAGATTTCGATGCTGTATGCCTTGCCATCGGTGCAGGGCAACCGCGCGACTTGCCGGTGGAAGGCCGCAACCTGAAAGGCGTACATTTTGCATTGGAGTTGCTGCAACAACAAAACCGGATTGTGGCTGGTACAAACATTTTCGAAAAGGAATGTATCACAGCCAAATGCAAGCACGTGTTGGTGATCGGTGGTGGCGATACCGGCTCCGATTGTGTTGGAACAGCTATTAGGCACCGCGCCAAGCATGTTACGCAGATTGAGATATTGCCGAAACCACCCGAACACGATAACCCGGACACACCGTGGCCTGCATATCCCAACATCCTAAAAACTTCCAGTTCGCACCTCGAAGGTTGCACACGCCGCTGGAGCCTTGCCACCAAACGGTTCGTCGGTGAAGCGGGCAAGGTCACCGGGGTGGAAGTTGCCGAAGTAGAATGGATAAAAGACGTAACAGGCCGCATGGTAATGCAGGAAATCGGCAGGATAGAAACTATTAAAGCAGATCTGGTACTGCTTTCAATGGGTTTTGTGCATCCAGTACATGAGGGCTTGCTCGATAACCTGGGCGTACAATACGATCATCGCGGCAACGTGGCCTGCACAGCGCCCGCCCGTTCGTCAGTCGGTAAGGTGTTTGTAGCGGGTGATGTTACATTGGGCGCTTCGCTGGTGGTACGGGCAATTTATTCAGGCAGGCAGGCGGCTGTAGCAATAGGAACGCAATTGGGATAAGTTGCAGGATGTGCCCCGGCGCCTCACGGAAAAAGATTTTTTTATTCCACACAATCGCAGTAATTTTACAAATTCATAATGTCAGGTTATAACATTAATTTAATAAAAAAGTCATGAAAAAATTATTTAAACTGTGCCGCAAGCCATTGACGACGTTTATCTGTACTGCTGCTGCAATCGCTATGCTCGCAACTCCCGAAACGGTTTTGGCAAGGAAAAACAAGAGAATCGGTATTCAGCTCTACTCAGTAATGGATGCCGTGAAGGAGAATCCCCAAGCATCTATTGAGCGCCTCGCCGGCATGGGTTATACTGCTTTTGAGTTGGTGCAGTGGGGTGGAGACCCGAAGGTATTTGGACTTCCCGCTGAGGAGTTCAAGTCTCTCTGTGATAAAAACGGAGCCAAAATCATCTCCACACACTCAAGCATTCAGGAGGATGCCGCAAAGGACGCCGAGATCATGAACCGCTGGCGTCAACTCTTTGAGATTCAGAAAACGTGTGGAGGCAAGTATTTCGTCATTCCCAGCTACCAAGCGGACTACACCGTGAAAGAGGTACAGCGTATGTGCGACTACTTCAACCGTGTGGGTAAAATTGCCGCAGAGTACGGATTGAAGTTCGGATACCACAACCACGCTGGCGAGTACAACAAATTAAAGGATAGTGACAAGGTTATGTGGGAGTACCTCGTGGAGAATACTTCCCCGGAATATGTATGCTTCGAGTTGGATGTTTACTGGTGTACAAAGGGTGGTAAGAACCCTGTGGAATATTTGAAGAAGTATCCCAAGCGCATAGAATTGTTACACATTAAGGATGATTTTGTTATCGGCGAAAGCGGAACAATCAACTTCGAGGGTATCTTCAAGCAGTTCTACAAAAACGGCATGAAAGACTATTTCGTTGAGATTGAGACTCCGAGAGCTTTGCGCGAGAAGAAGAATGCCGACGGCAGCAAATACACTCAGGATCAGGTGATGGATGAGATGTTCGAGGCAGCACGCAAGAGCGCAGAGTACTTGAATAATGCAAAGTTCGTAAAAAAATAATCTATCTGTATACAATGCCGTTTGCTTAAGAGATGTCTCCATGAGCAACATTCGGATTTTCTAAAGAGGCGTTCGGCGTAGCGTCTCGCTACGTCGTAGCTAAAAGCAAGGCTCCTGCCTTGCATGATGGAAAGCAGGAGCTTTCCTTTTAGCGCGGCGGAGTCTGGAGATTCCGCCGAACAACGATCCGAACCGAGCTTGCGAGCTCAGCGAAGCTAAAACCATTTTCATATCTGTATATATACCCTTCCCGAAAGTTCGGAAACAACATAACATTCAAGAGATGCCTTTTCCGAAAGTTTGGAAGTGTCGTTATATATTATTTGAATATCTTCAAAAATTCATCCTTATATGCCGGCGATATTTCCACTTCGGCACCGTTATCGAGTGTTACATAACCGCCTGCACCCTTATGGTACGAACGTACATGATGGATATTGATGATATGTGACTTATGTACACGGATAAACGGGAAAGGCAATATCTCCGAAAAGTGTTTCAGGAAACGGCATACCATCTTCTTGCTACCATCCGTGAGGTATAGGTCTGTAAAGTTGCCATTACCCTGCAACCGCACAATTTCCTCCATCTTCACCACTTCGAACCCTTCGAGCGTAGGAAGGATCACTTGCCGTTTTGAAGGTTGCTGCTCACGGAAGTTTTCAACAACGATGCGGTTACGGTTGAACTGTTCCTCGCGGATGAGTTGCTGCTGCACCTTGTTGACAGCTACCATCAGCTCTTCTATGCTTACAGGCTTCAACAGGTAGTAGGCAGCACTTTGGTTGAGCGCTTTCAACGAATATTCCGAAAACGCTGTAACGAAGATGGTCTCAAAGTAAAGGTCCCGGCATGCCTCCAACACATCAAAAGCGTTTCCGAAAGGCATCTCCACATCAAGGAACACCAATTGGGGTTTCAGTTCGTGCAACAACGGAACAGCCTCCTTGCAGTTTTGCGCCTCTCCTACCAATTCAACTTGTGGACAATATTTGGCTAAATAATTGCGCAATACTTCACGTGCAGCCGATTCATCTTCTACAATAACGCTACGGATAGATTGAACAGGATGCATTCTATTCATCAGTTATTGTTTCCTACGATCCCTGCCATTTCATTAAATACATCCATCTTGCTCACTTGTGCCAGCATCCTGAAACGTGGTTCGAAAGATTTTGGAAAACGTTTTAATACGGGCGACTCCTTCAACTTGTCGTACAGGTAGTATGTCATGTGATACTGTGCCAAGTTCTTCCCGTTTTCAAGAACCTTCAATATTTTGTCCTGAAAATTGGGGACTTCACACTCAACTGCTTTTTCAATGACAAAAAGGAACTCATCGGGTATCTTACGGTTTTTGGCAGCAGCCTCCAAGCGGTCGCCAAGGATGGTTTGTACCTTTCTATTCTTCGGTTCGATATTGATAGCCATGAAGAAAGCAGCATCGTCTTTTACGGAACGATCGAGAAATAGTTCTATCCAGCGCTTGTCGAACTTGCTGGTGTCAAATTTCATCTGGTTAAAATGACTCCAGTTGAAGTAATTATTATAACCGTAATAGCCCGATTCCACATAGATCGAGAAAATGATCTGCGATTCGAGGCGTTTGTCTTTGTAATACCCGGCAAAGGTGTCGTACATACGGACAGGCGGATATGTTTTGGAACACGCTACAAAATAATTCGGAATGATATCCGCTCCCCACGCCTTCATCACATCGTTGTTGGCGGTAAGGCGTTTGAACAGTTCAATACCGGGCGCACCAAGCGTTGCCAGGTTCTGCGCAATATCCGAACAGATCATCCGTCCGCTGTATTCGAGCATCGTCTTCCGGAAAGAGATGATGGTGTTGAAATTCTTGTGAGCAAGCAATTCTTCGAAGAAGTGCAGGATACGTTCGTCTGTTTTACCATAAAGGGCTGTCATTTCGGTACGGAGCGTCTCGAATGCCGCTTTCAGAGTCTTCTCGTCTACATCCTTATTAAGTGCTGCACATACCTCGAAATCAGCATGCACTTTGTCAATCACTTCTGCTGGAAATCCGGGCAACAGTTTTATTGCTTCCACAATGCCTTCGAGGTTGCTTTTGTTTTTATTCTTCTGGAATACCTCTACAAGCTTTGCTGCACTTTCGGGTGTATTGTAACAAGCCAATGCCTGGTAGGCTGCCTCGCGCACCGGTTTGTGCTTATCAGTGGCCAATATCATTACCAGCGATTGGTTGGCTACATCGTCGCCCAATGCCTTAACGGCCTCAGCTTGTAGTACAGGTGGCGACGTTTCCAGCATTTTCGTGATTATTTCCGGTAACTCGGGATATTTCAATGCATACAACAACCTGAAACGACGGATGTCTTCCGAACGGCCTTCATAACTAAAAGTTGACAGGAGTAACGGCAACATCCGGTTACCCAATGGCGGAAAAACAACACGTTCAATGAAATCGGCCAGTTCTGCATATTTGTCGCCCAATGCACGGTTGACATATTCGAAAGTTCGGAAATCGTTGAACACGCCATTCTTGAATCCGTCTTCCACCACGCTCATCCTACCGGAATTGGAAGTACACAGCGCTTGGATCACCGGACTCAGTTCAAGGTATGATGCCCTGGTGTTGATATCGGCAAGCGATACTGACGGGACAAGTTCGGTAATATCTGCTTCTTCGGCTACAGCCCCCTGTGTATAGAGTACAGAATAGAGCAATGTACCGAGACTCAACAGCTTATCAGCCGAATCAATCGGTTCGGTTTTGGTGAGTTCTTCCACGTCCTGTGCCAGCTTTTTGAATACAGGCGCTTTTTCACCTAGCTTGTTCAGGATAGGAATGTGCTTGGCAAGGCGCGGGTCGCCTTTGGCAAACTTGCTACCTGCAATAAACAGGCGGTTGATTTCTTGTTGGAGATCGTATAAAGGTTTCATTTTTAGTTACGAGTTACAAGTTACGAGTTACAAGTTACGAGTGATCGGCTTTGCCCACTTGTAACTCGTAACTATTAATACAATAATCTGATGATTTTATCGGTGAATAATGATAGTGGACGTGCTACAAACAGGCCGTTCTGGATATCGTTGTCGAACATTACGGCCATACAGATACCATCGGTGTTGGCCGGAAGTATGGTTTCGAGTGTGGGAACAACGGTATTGGTGAAATACGAGATTTCAGCCAGTGTGAGTTTGTTGCCCTGTGCATCTTCTACCACAATGTTGTTACCGACTTTGTAGGCTCTATCCAGGCAGATAACGGCCACGGGATTTTTGTCGTTGAGCGGGTTCTTGATGGAACCTTTCACTGTTTTTACAAGTTCGGCAAAATTTCCGGCTGCATAATTCCTGATCTTTTCCACGTCGGCCGGGGTGATGTCGCGTACCAAAACATCATTCCAACGAGCACGCGGATTAATATCGCCGGGATAGATATACAATTCCTTCATCTGCAACACATCGAAGAACGAATTTTCGGCCTTTACATAATTTTTGGCCTTGTACGGACGGTAATTCTTTGTTTTATAGATACGTCCCGATTTGAGGTTCATCCAATAGCCTTCATCCACCCACTCGCGGCGTGCCGGGTCGTCGTAACTGTAAAAGGCCAATTGCACCACTTCGGCGTTTTCTTCCCAAAGCCCGTGTTGCAGCAACTCGGTAAGCTTCCATGCATAACCGATCTGTTCCTCAATAGCTGAGTTCAGTTCGATGGTTTCAGGATTTTCCTTTTTTGCGGTCAGATACTCACGGCTTTTACGGAGCAAGGCAGATATATAATTAAGCTGGGCGATGGTACGTGTATATTGCTCGTTCTGAACCTGGTGTAGTTCTTCGAAAAGGTCGTTAAATGCGGTTTGTACGCCGGGTATGTAATAATTACCTAATTGTTTCACCTGATCCGCCAGTGTACGTTCCGTTTTGGCATCGATTGCTGAGAATCCCACTTGTACAATGCTTTTCAGCAATTTGTCGGCTAATTCTATACCGTCCAATTGGGCTACCGCTTTTTTCGACAACGAGGTGAGCCGCACTTTGGTATTTTTTACCGGTTCGGTAGCACTAACCTTGGCTTCCTCCGTTTTCTTTTCCTTGTTCTCTTGCCGTTTTTCTATCTTGGCACGCTTACTCTGGATGTCTTCAGGGATATCGGACACTGCAAACCGTTGTCCACCGACAAAAGCATACATCAGTCCCAGTACATGTTTACAAGGTATTTGCCGGCTGGGACAACTGCACCTGAACACAGGCGTTGCCGGGTCGATATAATCTGCCGAACAGTAATAAGGATTCTTTCCACTTCCGGCACATTCACCGAATATCAATGTCCCGTCGGCCGATTGCCGCAGGTTAGCCAATTTTTTCAGTAAGCCACGTCCGTTCTTTGCTGTATCGGCATTAGGCGCTACCAGATCTACATCTTTTTCTGTTATGTTCATCCGCAAATGAAATTAAAATGTTTCTTATAGTATTTCTAAACAACACTTTTTCTTTTACGTATTCGGATGTGGAAGGTTACGGGATTGATTTGGTAATTCCGATAAAAAATCCCAGCGCCAACAAATGGCACTGGGATTTCCCAATCATGAAAAACAAATTTCGAATAACGGATTATTCGAATGTTGCAATTACCGTTTGGTTGCCTTTGGATACCTGCTCCAGTTCGACGTTGATGTTGGCGTCAAGCGGAAGGAACACATCCACACGCGAACCAAATTTAATAAATCCCAGATCCGTGCCTTGTACAGCATGGTCGCCGACTTTGGAGTATGTTACGATACGGCGTGCCACAGCTCCGGCTATCTGACGGACAAGTATTTCCTTACCGTTCGGGGCTTTGACCACCACGGTCGATCGCTCATTCAGCAACGACGATTTCGGATGCCAAGCCACTAAGTATTTACCCGGATGATATTTGGTATAGGTTACTTCGCCATTCACCGGGTAACGGTTGACATGTACATTGAGCGGCGACATGAAAATTGATACTTGAATACGTTTATCGTGAAAATACTCGGTTTCTTCCACTTCCTCGATCACCACAATCTTACCGTCGGCAGGGGCGAAAATTTTATTGTCATCGGAAGTCAATGGCCGGTCGGGATTACGGAAGAACCACACAACCATGCAGAAAAACACGAACGATGCCACAGCAAGAAGGATGGTCAACCACTGATAGGACCAAAAATAGCGGATTAATGCGTTAATACCCGCCAGTAGCAGGAAAACAACAAGGATAATGATATATCCTTCGGGATGAATTTTCATAGAGATTAATCAATTATGGTATGGTTATAAGGTTGCTGCAAAGATATAACATAAAAACATTGGGACATTAATAACATTTATAAATATCACAATGCTTACATGTTGCAAACACGCCTTACACACTGCCATTAAGCAGATTAGATCACACTATTCTATACTACATTTCACCACTTTGGTGTTCCCGCCAGCATCAGTTAAACGAACAATACAAATGCCTTTTTGAAAAGGAATGATCGTATCGCCATAAATCATTTTTGAGAATAGATTATTTCCCAAAACATTGAAAATTTCGACCAACGTGGGTGTATTGATACCTTCGATGTTGATTTTTCCGGCATAAGCCCAAATGGATACTTCCTTAAAATTAACATCGCCGGTTGCAGTGGGTGCAGGCGGAGTCGGTGGATATCCCAACTTTTTGTCCATCCATTGGATCCTTGCTTTTATATAGTTTCTCACATTTTCTACTTCGGCGGCATAACTTCCATACGTTGTTGGGTTTTGATGTACCTTGGTATTCATTATATTCCACCGCATAAAGTTGAGTTCTTGCGATGCATCGAGCTGTTCGGCATAATCGTTGACAACACCCAGCAGGGCTTCTTTACTGATCACATTGTTGTCGCGGTAGCTGGCATAAATCAATTTCAACTGAGTGACGAATTCAGGGTCAGAAAACAACCGGTTGACCATATTCTTCACATTGTTTGCAGCGCTGCCCGTACTGGCAAATATCCAATTGGGATTATTATTGACAGGATAAGTCCTGTTATCATTTTCGTAAGCAAGATCGAAATCCCACACCGGACCGAAATAGAATTTATCTTCATTCCGGTGTTTATACATGAATACACTCCAATAGGTATCGGTATTCCCGCTTATTTCGCCCACTAAGAAATGACGGATAAATGTTTCCATATCCATATATTTCCGGTATCCTGCAGTTGGATTTCTATATGCGGTTGAATACAACGCAGTTTCCATCTGGTTGAAAAACGAAGTGATATAGTTGGCCTGGCTCGGGACAATTTCGTCATCCTTAGGGTATTTAATGGTAACAGGAACACCTTTGGAGGAGGTAAACCATGATATTTCCTGATTGGCGTAAGCATCAATCTCCACAAAATAACCGCCCGAAAGATTCGGCAAAGCAATATCCTTAGCCGTCATTTTCTCAACATCAACACGGTTAGTAGCGACTTCAATATGGTCGCAAAGCTGGTAACAACCTTTGTATTCGCCATTTATGTAAACATTTACAGGAACTCCGGCCGGCGTATAAGGCATTTCGAACCGCCGTGACAAATCGAAAGCAAGGAGGTTCCGCATCAATGTCTTGTCTCCATAATTATTGATCAATGTCCAGTTTTTTTCCTTGGCAGGAAGCCCCAATACATTGGTTTTATTGTACAGTTTCATTCGATACGGTTTCTTGGGGAACGTCCAACTGGCATTTCCCCTGCCCCTTATATCCAGACTATCGCTATACATCTTTGTTCCGTTTTCGGATATAATGGATACGATGCCTTTCAGGTACACTTCTTTGCTTTTAATTGTAGCAGTATCTTTGGTATGAATGATAATATCGGGCAAGTTGGTGGCCTGATAAAATTTTGAATTATCGCCATTTCCCGGGTAACCGTAAAATTCGAGTTCGGCAATATTGCAACGCACATCATTTGGTCCTATATAGCGGACGTAGCGGAATCCCCGGGAACAATTAACAGCCTGTTCTGTCATTACATTGTTTGGGGGAGTTTCGGTAACCACGAAGAGTGGTACGGCATCGCCGAAATCGGGATTATTGGCGCCTTCGAATACGCCCAGCAACAGGCGTTGCGGCCAATCTTTACGTGGACAGTAAGCTATCTTGGTGATGACGTGTTTTTCGCCCAGATCCAATCCCACCCATCCACCACTACGTGCATAAACGGCAAAAAAAGTGTTTAAATCCCCATCGAACACATTTTCGCGTGTGTTGATGGTGGTAGACTTGGAATTATCCGAATAATCCACGCATTCGGTAGCGCCTATGATGTTTGTTGCCGGAAGTTTTGCAGGTTCATTTTGAGCATTCAGATAAAAACTTAAACTGAATGAAGACAACAATAATGTACAAATTGTAAATAGTTTGGAACGTATCATATTTTTTTTCACAAAGATACAACTATGATTATAATTTTTGATGTTCAAAAAACATTTTATGATCGGTCACAATTGAAAAGTTATATTCGGCGAAGGTTGGATATTTCAAGTATCAACCAATGGATCGAATATGAAAACTTTTTTATAAAATCTTTATACAAACAGCCACTTTTTTTACAAATTATATACAACTATAAAGATATTTTTGTATCTGTCAAATGAGTCTAATATTATTCACAAATAAATCAAGAAAGCTATGGAAGATGTAAGAATTTTTGTCAGATTTTTGAGATTGGCTCAAAAGAACTTCAGGAATGAATGGAGTCTCGAATTTTATGCTGGGAAACTTGAATTAGCTCCGAAAGAACTCTCGCGGATTATTTGGGATACAAGCAGCAGCACGTTACCCGAATGGTTGGATGTATTGAAAAGAATAGACATGGAAAGCCATAGTTATCATGCGGCTTAATTTTTAACATCAGGTAATTCATTGCAATGAAAGTAAAAATAAACAAAAATGAGGACACATAATCTTGGAAATGCAAGTAATTCGAACGAAAAAAGAGTGGACATCACTTTTACCCGCACGACACAAAAACCAAAACTGTCGAATTACAAAAACAGGTTGGAATGGAGTATGGACAGGTACAACAGCACAAACGTAACTGTTGTTGAAGATGAAGAAGGTGTAAAATTGCTGTTGAAAGATACACGCCAAGCTGGGATACTTCCCTACGACGGTGGTTTTAATTATTGGTAGCAAAAACATCCGGAAGGTGAGATCTTTCCAGAAGGTAGTAAAACATTCAGTTTCCGGGCTTATAAAAACAACAGAGCCACCCTGTTAAGGTGGCTCTGTTTTTATTTGGCTGATAACCGCTTATTTCTTTGATTCATCAAGCGATACTTTACGGAATTCTTTCAACATCTTTTCCAGATCCAACGACGATTTCCGCGCGCGGGTACCGGCCGCCTTGTTGCCTTTTTCGATTTGTGCTTCTGCTTCTTTTACAAATACTTCGAATTCTGCTTTAATTTTTGATACTACTTCGTTCATGTTTTTAATTATTTTTTAAATTGAAGCAGCAAAAATAAAGATTTTTGGAATTCTGCAAAGCCGCACTACCTGGCATTTCCGGCAGACCACTGAATAGAAAACATGTAAAACCTTTCATTATCAGGGCATCAACACAAAAAATACCTATAAAACTATTTATCAACAATTACACAAAACAGATGTTATTTGTCGCCGATTGCTGCTAATCGTTCTTTCAACTCTTGGCTGTTTTTATGAAGATTCCTCAAATCGAACGCAAGCATGATACGGAAAATCCCCAGAAACAGGAAAGCAAAAGCAACAATGTATACTGATGCCAATGCTCCTGCAAGCGGATACCAAATAATGGCAAAAGAGCATATCACACCGAGGATACCGAATACCAGATACCAACCCCAACCTCTTACATCTAAACGACTCAAGTCGATGGAATAGCCGATAGCCGTAAATCCGCGGAACATGATCCAGAAAGCAAGGAAAAAAGGCAGGATTACAGCGGTCATTTCCGGATAAAGCATCAGGAAAAAGCCCAATATCAGGTCGATAATACCACATGCCAAATACCAACCCCAGCCGGAAAGCGTTTTGCGGTTACTGGTCGAAAAAATGATCTCCAGAACACCGCTGACAAACATCAGCACGCTGAAAACGATCACCAGCGCTTCGTAGCCGATCACAGGGCTGAACATGAGCCAGAATGATACAATGACAAACAAGATACCCAAAATAAGAGATACCCACCAGTTTTTATAGCAATTGAATTTATTATGTACTATACCCATTTTCCGCGAACCAACCTAAAATGTCAGATACGGTAATGCTACTCAACGCACCCGCGATCTTCTCTTCCAAAGCTTTCCGAGTTCTTGCTTTAACCTTTCGCAGA
>JAVBSH010000051.1:0-7679 GCA_031547085.1 Bacteroidales bacterium | reverse complement strand
TAGTCACCTTGGAACGGGTGATCGCTTTTCCTTTCCAATCGGTTGAGTCCATATCTACAATTTATGGATACAAAGTTACAAATATGGAACGAGTTTTATTATTAATATTATCAAATTTTTTACACCCCACCCAGCAGGTTTCCGTGTCAATTATTTATTTACCCGTATTTATCCAATAAGGACTATCTGCCTTCTTGTTTTTCAGCAAGTCGACATGATCAGCATCCAATTTGGCCAATAGCATCTGGAAGCCATGTTGTCCCTGAACGGTAAGCATTTCTTCTATCTTGCTTTCCGCAACCTCTACACCTTTTCCGGTCAGCAGCTGGTATGCCCTGCGAAAAACGATGCTCAATTCCATGTGGGTGGTTCCTCCTGTTCCGTTGACATAAAGCAGGACACGGTCTCCTTTCTGAAGCGGTACCTGTTGTGTCAGGAAACCGATCATTTTTTCGGCAGTATCATCGGCAGAGATCAATGGTTGACGTCCACCGCCGCCTTCGCCGTGTTGTCCCATCCCGATCTCCATGATGCCTTTGGGAAGGTCGCAGATCAGCGCGTCGTTCTGCGGATGCGTACAAGATCCCATGGCCACGGCCAACGTAGCGATCTGTTTGTTGAAACGTTCTCCGATCCCGATCAGTTCGTCGATATTCTTCCCTTCTTCGGAAGCGGCTCCCAGTATCTTGATCAACGGAATACATCCGGCCAAGCCACGACGGTCGGCATCGGGAGCGTTGATCCCCGCACTGATATCATCGTGTGTGTTGATACTTTTCACCTTGATCCCGGATCTCTCAGCCAATTGTGATGCCATATTGGCGCTCATCACATCGCCCGAGTGATTCAATACGATCAGCAGTATACCGGCATCGCGCTTGAACATCTGCAAAGCAGAAAACAATCGTTGAGCGCCGGGAGCAGCAAAGATGTCACCCACTACGGAACAGTCCAGCATCCCTTCGCCCACGAAGCCGCTAAGTGCAGGCTCATGCCCCGATCCTCCCAGGGTGATGATGGCCACCTTATCGGCAGATTTGGGATTTTTACGTACTACAATATTTTCAGCAGCCAGTGCTACCTTGTCTTTATAGGCCATTACATAGCCTTCCAGTAATTCGGATGTCAGGTTTTCAGGATTGTTTACAAATTTGGTTTTCATGATCATTATTTTTTGAATTGTAATATAGGCCTCTCTCCCCAACCCTCTCTCCAAAGGAGAGAGGGGGCGTGCTTTGCACCTGAAGTACAGACCGCGCACGGGCTCCCTCCCTTATGGGGAGGGCGGGGGGAGAGGCTTTAAAATTATTTAATCTCCATCAGTTCTACCGGGATGCCTTCCTCTTCAATAAAAGCAATGGTCAGATGTTCATCACATACGGCCGGACCAAAGATAACCTTAGCGTCCTTCAACGCCTCTTCCAGATTGGGTACCTCGTATGCCATATGGGTGATCGTTTGTACCGATTCCGGCATGCACGATCCTTCTACGAATTTTAAATATTCTATCCTATTGGGACTTCTAGTGTAATCGGTCAGCCAAACACTCAAACCTTCATTGAAAAAAGCTCCTTCCTTGTCTTCCCGGGTAACGATACCCACATGATTAAATTTCCTCATGACTTGTTTTTGTTTAATTGATTATTAATTATGGTTATATAGGGTGAAACATTTTATACGAGCGGTAGGAAACAGCGCCTAATAAAATAAGCATCCCTCCGGCAATGTACAAATATATGAAAACGGCGTTCACGTCGCTGTTGGATCCATAAGAATGCATCCCGCTCAGGAAATAATTTACCCCGAAAAAGGTCATCAGTACGGTGGCAAAAGCGAATACGGACAGCACGTTAAATATCCAAAGGTAGTATCGGCATTTGATCATTCTCAGATGTGTGGTTACAGTATACACCACGATGGTGATCAATGCCCAGGTTTCTTTGGGATCCCAGCCCCAGTACCGTCCCCATGATTCATTGGCCCACACGGCTCCGAGGAAGGTGCCCGTTGTCATCAGGATCAACCCGATCAACAGGGATATTTCGTTGATGATACTCAATTCCTTGACACGTTGTCGTGTAGCGCCATCCCTATATTTTCTGAACACTATGATCAAAAGGTTGGTGATCCCGATCAGGAAGCTGATCCCCATAAATCCATAGGCTGCAACGATGACTGCAACATGGAACATCAGCCATGGTGATTTGAGTACCGGCACCAATGGTGTAATTTGCGGATCCATCCAGTTTAAGCCCGACACGAAAAGGATAACACCCCCGAAAAGGGTTGCCAATGCAAGCGTAACAGTGGAATGGGAGATGAAAAGAAGCCCTGCCAGCACGGTAGCCCAACCCACATAAACCATGGTCTCGTAGGAATTGGAGAACGGGGCGTGTTCGCCGATGTACCACCGCAGGCAGATCCCATACGTATGAAACAGGAAACAGCCAATGATCATTGCTGTCAACAAGCATTTACCGATGGTCAGGTAGCGGGATTTCCTGTTCCACGAGATGCATCCCAATATGAGCAGAAAAGCGCCCGATATGAGGTAAACCCGTTTGCATAATGAAAAAATATTGATCCGGTTATACTTCAGCTCGGCTTGTATTTTTTGATTGTCGATATCTCCGGGGTGGCATTTGGCCGACTGGTAGGTCGAGATCATTTTCAACACTTCGTCCGCCGGCTGCCAATTGCCGGTTTGAGTTGCATTCGCTACTTCCCCGACATACCAATCCATGATCCGGGAAACAAACATGGAATCCTTACCGGAAAAAGCAGATAGATCATCACCTGGGGAATACCATTGATGATCAGGGCTATCGACATCCGGAAAAAGATTGAGCAATTGCAAGTCAAATAATTGAAGTAGGATATTGGCCTTTTCGTCTAATTTCAGTAGGTCTTTATCTAATTTGCTCCGTTCGGCCGGAGCCTTATGATATACCTGATTTACTAACTTCTCCAACTTATAATTTCCATTTGAATCGAACAGATCCGTATAAGCGCACTTTTTTCCACTAAGGTTCAATAAGTTGATTAGTTCCTTATTGGTCACATGAATCAAAGCCTGTTTGCTCCATAATTCCGGCATCACCAGCAGGCTAAGCAGGAACTGGTCGGCGTCCATATTTCCGATCCGGTCGTGGTGAAAGAGTTTTCGTAATATTTCCGAGGAAAAAGTATTGACGGGAATCACTCTTCCGTAGGACGACTGCAAGGCAAGAGTTCCGAAAGCCCCGGCATGTTCCCGATTGACCGGATATTTTTCTATTTCGGGCATCAATTCCGGCTGATCCGAAGCGTAGGCATGCATCTGGAAGCCACAAAGAACAAGAGCCGTTGCAACGCTTGTCTTTTTCAGCATACGGAAAAGAACCCGCAGACGGGAGTTTTTGCCGGTAAAGCAGAGGATGAAGCCGACAAGTAAAAGAAAATAACCGGCATAGGTAACAGTTCTCCCGCATACATCTTTATTGACGGAAAGAACGGTTCCCTTTTCATCTTTATCGAACGAAGCCTGAAAAAAACGGTAACCTTCCACATTCAGCGTGTTGTTCATATAAACCAACGCATCGAACACTTTTTCCTTTGTGTGCACCCGTAATCCGCTCTCATAGGAAGATGGACTGCCGGAGCCAGGATAGCGATGCAAAGTAAAATCAACCAGCTCCAAACTGAACGGCAATGTCTTAACAACGGCCGTTCCTGATGACTGGACATTGAATTGATTGGAACTTTCCCCTTCACGGATGTGTATGTATCCTTCTTCCGAAAACAGGTGAGTAATTAGGGCGCCTAACAAAACAACGATTAGTGCACCGTGTACAAACAGCACACCCCATTTAGCCTGTTTCAGGTATCTATTTTTAATAACAATAAAGACAAAATTAAGTACCAGCAGAAATTGTAACAGGAAGAATACCGGCGAATAGTAGATGATCAGCTTGGCCATACCGGTTCCGTAGTACTTTTCGATGAAAGTAGCAACGGCCAACCCTGTTGCAAAAATCAGCAACAGGACTATGGCAGTCCATTGGGATGAAATCAACCGGTATAAATCCTTCTTCACTTGATTATTTTTTACTAATACTCCACATGAGCAAGTTTTACCTTGCGGTGAGATCGCTAAGTTGTACACGTTGGGACGAGGTAGAACCTCGTCCCTTATATCCCAGCAGGCTCAGCCTGCTATTATAGATTCGACTGAGGCAGAGCCTCAGCCGAACAGTGCAGTGCACAATATTTAGCCGAATTATTCAAGCTTGGCTATATCATTTTTTCCATCTTCAATGATCACCCTGAATCCGACAGTCTTAACTTTTTGCCATGGATAAAAATACTTACGGGTATATGAAGTTGAAAATTTGGGACGTTCCCAATAAGAACCACCACGCACAACCTTGAATTCGGATGTTTTATCGGACTTTTCAGTATAGGGGTAAGGCAGATAATCCGAACGTGTCCATTCATTCACATTACCGTGCATAGCATGCAGATTGAACGGATTGGTTTCATATTTCCGCGCATCGGTTTGGAGCATATTTCCGTCATCCACCCCTTCCGCTTTGGGAACAAAGTTGAAGTAGGGATACCAGGAATCGTTTTTGGACATTGGCTGCGGGTTTATTCCGCTTACGGCCATTTTGCTGAGTTGTGCATCTGCCAGGTTTTCTTTTGTCCCGAAATCGGTATTCATGTTTCCGTACCAGAAAGCATCGTCACTACCGGCCCGGCAAGCCCATTCCCACTGTGCTTCCGTGGGCAGGGTAATATTCAATCCTGTCTGCTTGCTCAATTGCTTGCAGTATTCCATAGCTTCTTCCCAACTGACCCGTATAACCGGTTGAAACGGTTCATTGGCCGGATATCCGGGGGTGGTATGGTCTTTCCAGAACTGATCGACATAACGGCTGTCATGCTCCGGGAACAAAGCGCGGTATTGTTCGTTGGTTACTTCTACTTCCCCCATCCAGAAGGTCTTATCAATCTTTACACGTGAAGCGGGCTTGTTATTGGCGCTGCCCTGACCGCTGCCCATTACAAATTCCCCGGCGGGGATCTTTACGAAAGTCATAGTAATGCCGGGTGCAACAGTGACTTCCTTACGGGTTTCTTTTTCTTTGGCAAGCATTTCTTTGGCCTGTTTCACATCAAATGGCCAACCTTTTACTTTAATTTCCTTTTCTTCCGCCTTTTTTACAGATTCCGGCATTTCCGGCTTAATTTCCCCTTTAGTTTTCAAAAAAGCGGCATAATCTTCCAACTCTTTCTGCCAATCCACAAACACTCCGTCGGCATATTTCTTTCCTAATTCCTGACGACGGCTGATCTGCTCTATTCCATTCAGGGGATTCGCGACAAAACGGCCTTTGTCGGGTGCGTTGAAATCGATCCAGTTATACAACGATTGCCATTCCTCGTCGGTAAGTTTAACATTGTAATGTCCGTTTTTCAGTAACCGAACCAGTTCACTGGTAGATGCGTGATATTCGTATGGAACCAGTACCGGCATGTCGGCTTCAGCACCCTGGCGGTTGACAAACGGATGAATGGCTAAGTAAGAAGTTCCGTAACCGCGTTGGTCTTTCTTTCCGCCTCGGAGATCCATTTTTCCGTTGTTCCCATTATGACAAGTTACACAAGCACGATCCAATATCGGCTGCATTTCATAGTCGAAAGTAAACGAACGCACGTGGCCGTTAGACGCGGTCAATTTTGAAGGCGCTTTGGTCGATGCGATCACCCGCTTGGGAATAGCTATTTTATTCTGATCTTCATGGCAACCAACGCATGATACCACTTCGCCGGGCATACCGGTAAACCAGCTTCTCATCCATTGGATCGCCCTTCCTTCCGAATCGAGGGGCTGCAACGAAACCGGCATATTAGCGGGTAATTTGAAAATTACCGACCCATCTTCCTCCACGGGAACTGTTCCCAGCAGGCGCTTAATGTCCCAACCGCTCTGAATGCCCTGTGCATAAAAGTCGGAAGGCGAATTGATATAAGCATATTCGTAGGACAATACGCGCAAGGCTTTGACAGTTCCACGGGGAACCCCTTTCAAACCTTCGCCTTCATAAATATCCTGGATAAATACGGTAGCTTCCTTATCGCCGAGTTTCACCCGGTCGGGGATCACCGGGGGAACGGTTGATTTACGTACTGGAATAGGACTGATCAATCCTTCTCCCTCATATTCGGCTATTAATGTAACATTGTCGAATACATCCACTAAGTAGATGCCCCACAGGCTTTCCGGTGATAATTTAGCAGCGGTCAAAAAATATTTATCATCCAATGGATAAGGCTTGATAAACTGCGGCCATACGTCATTCACCAATTCGTCCTTCACCAACGGGATAATAGGCCGGTCGCGGTACGGTATTTCCTGTAACATTCCTTTAATCCCCGCCCTGGCCACCGACGGGTCGAACAGGATCAGCCTTCCGGAACGCGCTATCCCATGATGGCCGGAAATAACCCCGATAAAAGCTGATGAATGCCCCGGCAACGGCTGTATGTCGAAAGTGCTGTTCGGGAACATGGCACTGCTGCCGAATAAGGCTTTATTTTCTGTTCCATCGGGATTCATGTGCATGACAATCCTCGAAAAGTAGTGGGTCAGATCCGTATATTCCCAACGGGTATACATGATCCGGCCATTGTGCATCATGGTAGGATTCCAGTTGGCGTCCTGGTCGAATGTCAATCGCCTGAACGACTCTTTTGCAGGATCGTACAATACGAAATTTCCTACCGGATCGCCTCCGTTCACACAAGGTACTCCCTGATATCCCACGTTGGCAGTAGCCAATATGCGTCCGTCGGGTAGATAAGTCCCATCGAAAAACTCAAGATCCGGCTCCACCGTATTTACAAGGGGTTTAGCTGTACTTCCCCCACTCATGGTCGTTTCGAAGATGTTCCAGCGTCTATCCGGCATAATTGACGAAAACATAATCCTGTCGGCATCCCAATGCAGTTTCAAATCGGCAATGGACGCCTTTCCTTCCGGTTTGTATACACTGCGTATTTTTATATCATTCCTGAGGTTGCTTAATTCGACAATATCCGCATCGAAACCCCGGCGACGGGCAGATTGTTGGTTTGACCAGTTGTTGGATTGCGTACCCAGCTCGGGAGCCATTGCCGAACGCGCTCCGCTCCCCAGTTTGAAACGGGCAACCAATATTTTGTCTATATCCAGCAAGGTGTTTCCCAAAAGGAGCGTACGTTTAAGCGCCATTGCTCTCTTTGCATTGTCTATAGCCTGGTTATCGCCGGAATAAATACCGTCAAATCCGTTTTTCGTTAACAACAGTAATTCCTGATACTGATACTCGTACTTGGAAGCATCGAATCCCTTTTGTTTTTTCATGTCGGCATATGCCAGCCGGACAGATTCCATATTCAACCATGCCAATTCGTTTTCTAAGCGAAGTATGGCATCTTCTTTCTCGATCAACTCGAGGTAACGACGAATACGTGTATTGATATCCTTTTCACCTTCGATTTGTTTCATTTGATTCTTGAAATACGTACCTTCTTTGATTTGGCCGGAAAGGCTGACAGCCAAGTCTTTTTCCATAGAATCATCGGTGGTAAAGAGCCACTGGTAAGTATCCGGCATTTTGGATTGTAACATGTTAAATTTTTCCGGATATTGACTC
>JAVBSH010000107.1:0-34146 GCA_031547085.1 Bacteroidales bacterium | reverse complement strand
TATGTCCGCGATATTGTGGAACGGGATTATGAAACCTACAGCGGGATTATTTTGGAAAAATATTTCCGTACGGTTATGATCGAATCCAAAGAATTCTCAGACATTCAGGGTTACTGGAATTCGAAAGGAGAGGATGAAATTGACATTGTGGCAGTAAATGAATCAGAAAAACGCCTGGTATTTTGCGAAGTGAAGCGTAATCCCCGTCGTATCAATCTGGGAATACTGGAAAATAAAGCAAAAGATATTATTGCAAAATATCCCAAATTTTCTGTCGAGTACAAGGGACTTTCGCTTGAAGAGATGTAGTTTATTGAAGAATAGTCATATAATGTTGGGCTAAGAGGTTTATCGATGGATAATATGTAACTCATTAACTTATAACTTATTTATATGATTGATTATTACGATTTTGTCCTTATCTTTGTTAAAGAAATAGCCTTATGTTAATGTTATGAAAACAATATTGTCCTTTTTAATTCTACTGCATATTTACTCTTAAATCCGGCCATTTTCAGCGATATTCAGAATCTTTGGGATCAATACAAGGACAAGGCAAGAATCAATTTTATAGTTTGTGGTTCCATCTATTCAATGATGATGAAAATCTTTGAAAATAGGAAAGAACCGTTGTTTGGACGCCTTACCTCAAAACTGGTATTACAACCGTTTACTGTAAGTGTCATCAAAGAGATATTGAACGATTATCATCCCAAATACACTGCGGAAGACCTTCTTTGCTTGTACATGCTTACCGGTGGCGTACCTAAATACATTGATTTGTTAATGGAGGCCGGAGCTATCACCCAGGAAAAAATGCTGGATATGGCTACCAGACCCGACTCCCCCTTTATTGGTGAAGGAAAAGATTTCCTGATATCTGAATTTGGCAAGGAATACGGGACATACTTTTCGATATTGCAGTTAATTACTCCAGGAAAAACCACCCAAAGCGAGGTAGACTCCATTATTGGAAAAAATACAGGAGCATATCTTGTGAACCTCGAAAAAGAATATTCCCTGATCACCAAAAACAAACCGATGTTCTCAAAACCCGAGAGCAGAAAGACACGTTGGAGTTTAAGCGATAATTACCTCCATTTCTGGTTCCGCTTCATTTACCCCAATCAGTCATTAATAGAAATGAGTAAATATGAGTTACTCCGGGAGTATATTGATAAAAATTACGAACAATACAGTGGTTTAGTTCTGGAAAAATATTTCCGGGGAAAAATCGCAGAAAGTGAAAGGATTACTCATATTGGTAGTTATTGGGATAATAAAGGAGAAAACGAGATTGACTTGATCGCTTTAAACGATCTGGATAAAACAGCCATTGTTGCAGAAATAAAACGTAACCCGAAGAAAATAGACATGAACATACTTCGTACAAAGGCCGACTCAATAAAAAGAGAATTATCTAAGTATGATGTCGATTTAAGAGGTTTATCAATGGATGACATGTAATTTTGCTTAATTAGCAAAACGACATTAATGTTAGTGAAATATAATTACGTACGCAATGCGTTCGTAGTTTAAAAATTGAAAAGAGACCTGAAAGAAGTTGAGTGATCTAAAATTTAATAAATAAGGCTATGTCAGGAGGATATTTTGATTATCAACAATTCCGTTTCGATAGTGTAGCGGATGACCTTGTAAAAGAAATTGGTATCAATGAAAAGGGTTACAAGGATTATGTGGATAAGGAATACTATGGTTATGATGAGTCTGGTGTAATAAAAGAAAAACCGAAGGATGGCAACGGTATTCAAACGAAACGATAAAAGAATTTAAGGAAGCTGTCAGGCTTTGCAAACTTGCAGCAGCGTACGTTAACCGAATCGACTGGTTGATTTCCGGTGATGATGGAGAGGAAATGTTTCATGAACGATTGAAAGAGGATGTGGAAAAGGTAACCCTTGAAATAGACCGGTTAGAAAAGAAAACTGGTATATTGAAATTGATGATTCCGATGATTGATTAAATAATCCAATGGAACAACAGGAATACGACGACCTAAAGAACCATATTAGAATGGTTTGGGAAAAATAATGTTTACAGATGCTAATCTCAATCCGAAATTTCGCCCATGCTGGTTGGGAACAATTAACATAAAATAAAAACACCAACTGACTTATTATTAATCTGTTGGTGTTTTTCGTAGTACCCAGAGCCGGGATCGAACCGGCACGAGTGTTACCCCACTGGTGTTTGAGACCAGCGCGTCTACCAATTCCGCCATCTGGGCGCAGTGTCAAATTGCGGGTGCAAAGATACAGGTTTCTTTATTTCGGCCAAATATTTTTTCGCTATTTGTACAAAAATCTTTCCGCCGCTTTAAAAATAAAAGCAAACCAACAGGTTGGTACGGAGGTTGGCTACTTCGGAGGCATCAACGATTTTTGCCTTGTTATTGTTCTCTACCCTACCGAATGCGGCTACCGTATATTCAAACTCGGCGGCAAACTGCCAGTTATTCACGTTGTAGAACACATGCGGCGATATGCGGTACATGTATTTAATGTCGTTGGCGCGGGCGTACCAGGCTCCCGTCACGTTATCGAGCGTTCCCAGGCTGTTGAGGTATCCGGCAAAGAGGCCCACCTGCCATTTCTTGCCGTAATCCACATTCACCCAATAGTTCATGTATTGCGTGGGGGTGTATTGCTCGTGTCCGGTGGTTGGGTCGGTGGCACTCACCGCATAGCCGCCAATCATCAGCGATTCGGTGGTATTTTGTGCATAAGTGGCTTGCGCTTTGAACACCCAACCGCCGGTCTGGTACTGTGCATAAGCCTGTGCGGCGTAGGTAGTGAGTTTCTCGTCGGTCTTGTATTTCGGTCCGTTGGCAACGGTGTAGTCGGACATCGTATAAAGACGCGGCTTAATGGATTTTACGCTGCCAACAATTCCGGTTTGGAACGCTGGTGTTTTGTATGCAACATTGACAACAAACTCGGGCCACAAGGCATCGCGCAGGTAGGTCGGGCTTTTGCCGATGGGCCCTAATGAAGCATAATCACTTTGATATACGGCAGCAGCCGAGAGTAGCCAATGCCCCGGTTTGAAATCGAACCTGGCCTGGTCGCTACGGTTGAACGCCCAGAATGGTGCCCCGGTGTTAAGTGCAATCACGTTAGGAACGCAACTGGCGGCCAGTGGGTGCCATGTACGTCCCACAAGCAGATTGGTTTTCGTCCAGGCGAGGTTGGCATACGCCTGGCGGAGACGTACCCCGTTGGTATTGGAAGTTCCCGTGAAGTCGAATTCGATGTAAGCCGACGACTTGGCGCCAAACACATCGGGGGCGAAGAACCCCGTGCTTAGGCGCGATGATATGGAAACAAAATTAGTTATAGGCGCCGCATTGATGTCATTGCCGTTGGCATCGGACAGTTTGTTCAATGGGTAAAACGTAAATAAGCCTTCGACTGCTTCGGCTGTCTGACGTGTATCATAGATATAGTCGACCCGGGCAAATCCTGATATCTGTAAACCGAATGAACGCCCTAATTGAATGGTATCGTTACGCGAAAACGCAGCAACGAAATTCATTTGAAAAATGATAATTACTAAAAAGATAAAACGTAAAAATTTCTTCATGATATGTGGTATTTGGGGGCGCAAGATACACAAAAGCACAGTTCATTTTATTCCACTTGTCTAAAATTCGCTTTTTTTGCATAAGTTTGCGGTTGTATCCAACAAAAACATGTTTCGTATGTAATTCGTAATTTGCACACATTATGGATATTTCAACTTTTTTCAACAAACAGTTAGCGCAATGGCCGGAAGCACAAATGCGTTTCGACGACTTAGCCGCGGTCCGTACCAAAACCCTGTTGGTAAACAACATCAAGATACTGGTACAGTATAATCCTGCAAGGGAACGTTCCACGATAGCCCCAACCGACGCCTCGTCGGTAAAGAACCGGTCATGTTTCCTGTGTAACTCAAACCGACCCAAGGAGCAGACCGCATTACCGTGGAAGAACTATCAGGTATTGGTCAACCCCTACCCTATCCTACCCTTGCACCTCACCATAGCTTCCAAGAGGCATTTGCCGCAGAATATTTTCGGGAGGTTTAAGGATATGCTCAAACTTTCGAAGATGCTTGAAGGGTTCATTGTCCTGTATAACGGCCCGCAATGCGGGGCGTCGGCTCCCGATCATTTTCACTTCCAGGCTGTAGAAGCCGGGCATACTCCTTTGGAAAAGGTTATGGACCAATGGCTGAGGACACCCGCATCTGTGATCCTTGGAAAAACAGCCATCCGCGAAAAACTATCTTTCTCAGGTATCCATGCTTTGATATCGGGACAAGACCCAAAAGAACTGGAAGGCGTATTTACTAAAATATACCAGACAATGACGGACGGACAACCCGCTGCAAATGAACCCAAAATAAACCTTATTTGCCGTTGTTCCAAAAAGTTATGGCATTTGTTGCTGATACCGCGCAGCAAACACCGTCCCGATTGTTTTGATGCAACCGGCGACGCACAAATGCTCATTAGCCCTGGAGCCATCGATATGGCAGGTGTCATTGTGATGCCGCGTAAAGCCGATTTCGAACGGATCACATCAGCTGATATTGAACAAATATATAGAGAAGTGGCTAATTTTGATTTTTGATTCTAAAAAACTCCCCAACTTGAAAACACCTTTCGAAGACGGTTACCGTTTCCCTGCCGAATGGGAACCACATGTAGCTACATGGCTCACTTATCCGCACAACGACGATTCCTTCCCGGGAAAGCTCGAAAGCATATACCCGTCCTACCTCCGTTTTATCGCCGAAATAACGAAAAGCGAAAAAGTCAGGATAAATGTTCCTCCGGCTTTCAAGAACCAGTTGCTCCGGCAGCTTGACGAAACATGCGTCGATAGCGCCCAGGTAGAGATATTCGAACGGGAAAGCAACGATGTATGGTGTCGCGACCACGGCCCCGCCTTTGTGGTGAAGGATGTGCCCGAACGGCAAAAGGCCATTGTCGATTGGGAGTTCAACGCCTGGGGCGGCAAGTATCCGCACAATGCGGACAACCGTATTGCCGGTGCTATTGCTGCCGACTTCGGATTACCTGTATACAAACCGGGGATTGTGATGGAAGGCGGTTCAGTAGAATTCAACGGCCAGGGAACGCTGCTCACCACACGTGCCTGCCTGCTGAATCGTAACCGTAACCCTCGCCTGAACCAGCAACAGATAGAACAATACCTGCATGATTACTACGGCATACATCAGGTGCTATGGCTTGGCGATGGTATTGATGGCGACGACACCGACGGTCACGTGGACGATATTACCCGTTTTGCAAATGCCAACACGATCATAACCGCCGTGGAAACGGACAAAAACGATGTGAACTACGAACCGTTGCAGGAAAATCTCCGGGCGTTGCGCTGCATGCGTCTGCTCAACGGACGGCAACCCGATATCGTAGAGCTTCCGATGCCAGCGCCTGTGGTGTACAACGGGCAACGTCTCCCTGCGTCGTATGCCAATTTCTATATCACCAACGATGCGATCATTATTCCGACTTTCCGCTGTCCACAGGACGACCGTGCCATGCAAATATTGGCCTCCTGTTTCACTAATCGGCGGATTGTAGGGATCGATTCGACGGATATCGTATGGGGATTCGGCAGCTTCCATTGCCTGAGCCAACAGGAACCGGTGTAAATATTCCCGATCTTCATTTAAAGCAGGGATTATTGGGCTTTAAATTTCCATTGTTTGATGCGGACTTTGTGTCTTCGAGTCTTAGTGGCCGATTTTTATGCCACGAAGGCACTAAGACACAAAGCAAAAAATCATTATAATTCAGGCTAGGAACAATGACAAAATAACATACTCATCTTTTTGGCAGGATTGCCTACATCAGAAAAACTGAGAATAACTTTTTTGTAAATAATTTCAAAAACTACTGCAACCTTTTTCCATCTTTGCATCATTATATAAAAAGGAAAAACCGGTTAGAAAAAATGGACGGAACAGGGTTTTGGGATACCGCGTATCGTGACAATGCATCGGCACTGCTGGGTGTGTTACGGCGGTATGTGAAGGAAACAAGCGTTGCGCAAGACTTGCTGCATGAAGTATTCATCACGGCGATTGATAAGTACGACAGTTATACGGGTAAAGGCTGTTTTGAAGGCTGGTTGCATCGCATTGCGGTAAATACTGCCCTGATGTACCTGCGCAACGAGAAAAACAAGCAAGTGCCGACAGAAGCTGTATTATCTGTTGCTGGTGACGATGATATAGACGACGGCCAGGCCGACGGTGCACGGGCCGCCATCGAAGCGGCTGAATTCTCGGGTGAGGAGCTTTTGTCGGCCATCGACCGTCTGCCGGAACACCATAAACTGGTATTCAATATGTACGTGATGGACGATTTTTCACACAAGCAAATCGGATCGGAACTGAATATCTCACCGGGCACGTCGAAATCGCACTTGGCAAGGGCGCGGAAGAAGATTCAACAATTTTTATATGATGATGCATTGAGTAAGAAAAAGACAAAAGACAAGCGATGGGCATCGGCATTCATATTGCTTTTCCCCGCTAAAAGACATTTCATAGACAAGTTGTACCGCGAAGGATTGTCGGACTTCTCTATTCCACCGACAGGAGGCGTGGAGATCCTTCCGGCTGCGCTGGAGCAACATGTTGCTTCGGTGGCATCTACAGCATCGCAGGCTGCGGTATCTACCGTATCGGTTGCTTCGCAAGCGGCTGCCACCGCGGTACAGTCTGCCGCATCCATCACAACACAGGCTGTATCGACCACCGTGTTTTGGGGCAGCAAGTTATCATATGTCGCAATGTGTTGCGGTACGGCTGCCGTCACCGGATCAGTTTGCTGGGTATCGATGAGTGACGACAGTCCGTTGAACGCACACAAAGATACTGTTGTTCCGGTAGTTGATACGACGATGTATGCATCAAAACCGGCAGTTCCTGACAGCACTTATGATGCAACGAACGATTTCGCCTCCATCCCGGCAATCCCCGGCGAGTCAGTACAGGATTCCCAATCAGACGACCACATATCACACGCTGATAATCATATAAATCCTCTGCAAAAAAACGACGAAACTTCCGGCCCCAGTGATGTTCATTCGCTTCGGGAAAAAGAGAATGAACCGCCGTCTATGACAAGCGGAAAAGGATCGCCCCAAGCAACGGCCAATATGTCATCCACAGGCAACGGAACAAATATACAGCAGGGTAAAGGAGGGGCACGTGTTGGCAACAAAACGGACAGTACGCTCCATGTTACCCGCGAAACAAACCAGACCGGTTCCGATCCGGCATCCAAAACAGAACCGGTAGTGATTAAAAAACAAATTATCCAACATCAAACCGTCGTTGTACGCGACACTATTATCATCAAAGAATGAATAAATTTTTACTTGCAGTTATCGTGTCAGGGATGTGTTGCACATCTGCTTTGGGACAGGTTGCAATTCCCGATACCATTTATGTATACGAAACTGTGACGGTATATGATACCATCAGGATCAGCGATACCATCAGGATCAGCAAGCACTTGGAAACAACAACCATACAACAGTCCGAAAAATCATCAGCTTTTTTTACACCTCCCACTGCCACCTTTTCGGAAAATGACATCATATTTCATGAAAACAAAAAACAAAAAAACGTTAAAACCATGAAGTTGAAGACAGCAAATTATTTGGGAGCAATTATTCTGACCGCACAAAGCATGGCCGGCCTCTCGGCACAGGAAACAACATCGACCGATGATCTGAAGAAGTTCCCGGCACAGATGAGTATTGTTTACCCGATGACTACCCAGGGTGATCAAACCGTTAATTACCATTACAATTTCTCGTTCAACTTGTTTACAGGCAGGGTTGGCGCTGTAACGGGGATCGAATTCGGCAGTTTTTTCAACCAAGTGGAACGGGAAATGAAAGGTGTGCAATTCAGCGGATTGTTCAATTTAACGCAAAAAGCATCGGGAATACAATTCGCAGGATTGGGTAATGCTTCCAAAGCCACGAACGGCATTCAAATCGGCGGACTGGGCAACATCACTGGCGCTGCTTCAGGCATACAATTCGGCGGGCTTGCCAACATTTCCGAAAGCGTCACCGGGATACAGCTTGGCGGGCTGGTCAATATCAACAAACACATGCAGGGATTGCAGTTTGCTGGGATCACCAACCTGTGCGAATACAACAAAGGCATACAACTTGCCGGGATCACCAATGTGACCGGTGAAAGCCAGGGATTCCAGTTTGCCGGTTTGGCAAACGTCAGTAACAAGGTTTCGGGAGCTAGTTTCAGCGGGTTGTTTAACCGCACCGGCACTTTGCGGGGTTTTCAGTTCGGTATTGTCAATGTGACTGATACTATTGAGTCGGGCGTTTCGGTGGCAATAATCAATATTGTGAAGAAAGGTTTTTATAACGAATGGGCATTGACTTTTGCCGACTACCTGAATGTGGGACTAAGCTACAAGATGGGGACACAAAAGTTTTATACAATCCTCACTGCGGGCGCCAATTTCATGGAAGATAAGCTGTGGGTAGCCGGCATAGGTTTCGGTAACCGCACTTCGCTTGGCCGCCGGATCGACTTCCAACCCGAAATCGTTGCTTACAATTATTATCCTGAGGATTTCAAGAATATACAGTCAACCTGGTCGACTCATCTGAAGTTAGGATTTGTATACAAGTTGAATAACAGGCTCGGAATCGTAGTCGCCCCAAGCATTTACCAGTTCAACTGCGAGATGAAAGACGGGCAACAGGCTTATAAAGTAAGTCCGATCAAGGAGTTTCATTCAGAGGTAGACAATAATAACAATCTCAATACGATTGGAATAGGAATCAGTGTAGGGTTGGTATTGAAATAAAATTTCTATTTGACAACCAGTATCTGCCCGATTTCAATCACCGACGATTCAGCCAGATTGTTAAGTTTGCGCAGCGAGTCGACCGTTGTATCATAACGGCGTGAAATATTATATAATGTATCACCTTTTTCGACGATATGTTCTACTTTGTTTGGTTTGGATGGTACAGGTACCGGTGGCGTTGATGCTATTTGTGTTGAATCGGATCGTGATGATGTGGATGTCGAAGCGACTCGCGTCGAATCAATTTTTGTTACCGGCGTAGAAGGTGTTTTCTGATCGGTCTGCGCGGGTTTAACCTCTGCCACCTGCATGTTTTTGTAGTATTGCCTGTAGCTGTTATCGTTGAGTGCCAGCATTTCCGATTTCAGTCGGCATCGTTCGAAATCAATTGCCAGACGCGGATTAAACGGTTCGCCTTTGAACCGCGTTTCAAAATGCAGGTGTTCACCTTGTGCATTGCCGGTTTTGCCACCGCCACCAATTCGATCGCCTGCCCGCACACGCTGATTGAGCTTCACGGCAATACTGTTAAGATGACTATACAAGGTTTCCAACCCGTTGTCGTGGCGCACCACCACTACTTTTCCATAGCTACCGTAATCCTTTGCCAGTCGCACCATACCGTCGAAAACGCAATATACCGGATCTTCCTTTTCCAGCTTGATATCGATACCTGTATGCATGCGTCCGCTGCGCGGGCCAAATTCCGACAATATTTTTCCGCAAAAGGGCATCACAAAAGTAGAAGTCAGGCTTAGCGTAACTGTACCGGTAGGTTTGGGATCGCTGTTGATGCGCACATGCTCAGTATTCCACCGGTCGCCATAATATTCCCATGCAGGGTAGCGGGATGAGGCTGCGGCAGGTGTGGCGGGTGCCGCTGTTTTCGATGACGAGGTTTTTGAAGATGCAGCCATTCCGTCGTCGGCATCGAATTTTACGCGAACTTTGTCGGAGGATTGAGATGAAATTGTCTTACGGGAGGATTTACAACCCGATAAAAGAAGCGCCGACAAAATAAGGAGCAGATATATCGGCCGGAAATAATTAAAAATTAGCTTCGGGCAGCCTGTAAACTTGGTTGACACAAAGCGCAATAAATCAATATTTGGTGTTAAATTCAAAACGTCGATATTTGTATATAATGATTATCGGATATATCACTTAAACAGGTAATACAAGATGTCTCCACCTGTCTGTCCGGCCAGGCAGATTCCGCATGTTGGGCGAACAAGTGTAGAATTGCAAGGGATGTCTCCATTCCGCATGCTGCGCAACCTCGACATGACGACGTATTCCAAAGGGGGGAGTTGGGCGGCTCCGCCGCTTTTACCTCCTATCTCTTACCTGCTTACAGCACCGCTATTTTTTCTAACGCCTTCTCGTTCAGGATAGCAATCTTTTTGCCACTGATGTCGATATAACGTTCAGCTTTGAACTCGGACAACAGCCGGATAACCGACTCGGTAGCCGTTCCCACCACGTTGGCTAACTCTTCGCGCGAAAGCGCAATGTTGAGCTGGCCGTTTTCGTTAACACCGAATTTGTTTTTCAGCATCAGCAACAGTTCGGCTAACCGTTCCTTAACGGATTTCTGGGCGATTTCAGTAATCAGTGAGTGCGATTCCTCTAATTCGCGGCAGGCAATCTGCAACAAGTCGAGGGCGAAATCGCCGTTTGTTTTTACTAAGTGGTGCAGGCATTCCTTGGGAATGAAACATACCGAACAGTCTTCTACGGCAACGGATGTGTTGCATGCCGGTTCCTCGCTAAGCACCGAACGGAACCCCAATATCTCGAACGGCTTCGCAAGCCTGAAAATATAATCTTTGCCTTCGACGCCTGTCTTAAATTGCTTAACGATACCCGAAAGTATCACATAGCAACCGGAAATACGCTTTCCTTGCAAAAAGACGGATTCGTTCTTTTTGTAATGCCTGATTTCGGTTGTTTCTTCTAAATAACTTATTTCGTCAGCGTCCAAGTGCCGCATGATGGATTGATTTCTCCAGGACGAATGTAATATGTGCGCTTCTTCGGAATTCATAATTTAAAATATTTGCTTCAACAAGTTTTCTTTCCTATTGATATAAAGTGCAAATATGGCAAAAAGAATAGTGTTTTTCAAAAGATTCAGTACCATATTTTCCATTTTTGTGAAATAAGCCAATGTATACAAGGCTAATGCGATCACCACATACCATGCGATCCGCTTTATCGGATAAGGAATGGGGTAATGTCGCTTGCCTAACCACCATGTAATGACAATCATTACCACGTAGCACACCAAGTGCATCCAAGCCGAAGCGTGGTAACCCCACACGGGGATCAACAGCCAGTTACCAGAAATACTGACGATCGCACCGATGGAAGCAATCATCAATCCATATTTAGTCTGGTTGCTGAGTTTAAACCAGATGGTCAGATTGTAGTATATCCCCAGGCACATATTGGCCAACAACATGACAGGAACAATACTGAGACCGCTCCAGTATTCCTCGCCAATAAGGTGTTTGATGGCATCCAGGTAAAAAGTTACACCCAAAAAAATAAGCAGGCAGAAAATGATGAAATATTTCATCACTTCGGCGATGGTTTCCCGCGAATCTTTCTCCTTGGCATTGCTGAAAAAGAACGGTTCGGCAGCATATCGAAACATCTGGATGAACAGGGTCATCAATACTGCTATCTTAATGTTGGCACCGTATATGCCCAATTGTTCCATCGGAAGTGCACTTTCAGGCAAGTGATATTTCAACATGAGACGGTCGATAGCTTCATTAATACTGCCGGCAAGGCCTGCAGCCATCAATGGCAGTGAATAAATAATGATTTGTTTCCATAAGCCGAATTCGAAACGTATTTTGTGCCGGAAAATTTCGGGCAACAACAATACGATCGTTGCCACAGAAGCAATCAAGTTTGAAAGAAAAATATACCCCACCCCCACCTCGGGATTATAAATCGCCTTTATCCAAGCTACATCAGAGAATCTGGGACAAAACCACAAGAAGAATAAATTGAATAATACGTTGATGATCACATTACTCAATTTATAGAAAGCAAAACGCAAAGGCCGGTTGTTCAAACGAAAACGGGCAAATGGAATAGTGGTTATAGCATCCAGACCTAAAATCCAACCAAACCAGATAATGTATTCGCGATGGTCAGCATAATCCATCCATTCGGAAATCGGATGTGAGAAAGCAGTAACCAACGCTATGAAAAGCGCAGATGTAACAATAATACTCAAAAATGTCGTCCCGTAAACCTTATTCTTGTCCGTTTTCTGCGAAAAATTGAAAAATCCTGTCTCCATGCCATACGTGAGCAGGATGATCAGAAAAGTCATGTAAGCATACCATTCTGTGTTGACACCATATTGGTCTGTTTCAAACACCCTGGTATGCAACGGTACCAACAGGTAATTCAGGAAGCGTGGCACCATGCTGCACAACCCGTAAATGGCCGTTTGGCCGGCTAATTTTTTAATTGGATTACTCAAAGAAATTTTTAATTAGCTGATGTGGTTCTCTATGTAATGATTAAACTTATTCAAAATTCAATGCAAAGTTATCGTTTTTCATCAAATAAGCTTATTTATTTGCCACGAAGGCACGAAGACACGAAGCATATTAGTATTTTTCCTCAATATGCACGAACCCGACTTTATCCGGATGATCCTGCAACATGCCATTAGCAATCTTCCGGCTCATCCAAAGGATAATGACATCACCCGCAGCCGCCCAGCAAAACAGGATACCAAAAAACAGGAACAGGATATCACCCGTGAACCAACTGATCAGTACCGGGATATCACCCAACAGGCAACCCGGCATCGCCAGGCTGAGACGGTAAGCATCGGGAGTCAAGGGTTCCTTGCAATGTGCGTATGGTGCAAAGGCTTTCATGTTGAACCCGAACGATACCGATTTCCATCCATTGCTGGCCGATGCCGCCATACAGATGCCGTGTATCAATTCGTGCAACACAACGCCCGCCAGTAGCAACAGAAATAACCACCATTTGGCATCAATCGCTTGTTGTATGTTTGCCTTGTTCAAATGGATGATGGAAAATAAACTTTCCTGCCAACTGTTGCCGGGTTCATACCATATAAATAGATAGGGGATGCCTGCCAGTAATAATACCGGTATCACAAACAACAATCCGTACAGATTAGCTTGCCACCCGATTATGGTATATTCTTTCATTTTAGAAGACCGTAAGATCGTAAGACATGTAAGACCGTAAAATAGATTGTAAGACCGTAGGATATGCAAGACGTGTAAGAAAAAGATGAAAAATCAGAAAATGAAAAAGACCGCAAACGCAAATATGCTTCTTACGGTCTTACTATCTTACATGTCTTACGGTCTTCTTACCACAGGTATTTTTTCATCAAACTGATGAGCTTGTTTGCATCAATTGGTTTGGAAATATAATCGTTGCACCCGGCCTGCAATGCTTTATATTCGTCGTCTTGCATGGCGTAGGCTGTTTGTGCGATTACCGGCAGTTGCGGACGTATGGCCTTGATTTGCTTCGTTGCTTCCAACCCGTTAATGTTCGGCATTTTGATATCCATCAATACAATATTAATGTCGGGGTTGGCTTTCACCGCATCGATGGCCTGACGACCGTCGGCTGCATGGATGAGGACAGCGCCTGTTTCCTCGAAAAGCACTTCAAGGAACATATAATTCACAATTTCGTCCTCAGCAATCAGGATGGTTTTGCCTTTCCAGATATTATTCATCGTATTGGCCTTGGCCTGTGATGACGACTCTTTCCGGGTTTGCGCTACAGCACCTTCAGCCTGGTTTTCATCGGCATCTCCTTCAACATTCGCAGACTTATAATCAACACTGAAATAAACCGTAGTACCCATCCCCTGTTGCGAATCGATACGCACCTTGCCGCCCAGCAACTTAACCATTTTATTCACTCCTGCAAGGTTTTCGGTTATTTCACCAGAATCGCTGTCGGACGAAGCAAAGTATTTAGTCATTTCCTCAAGGATCACAGGCTCGAAACCGTTACCGGTATCCTCCACAAAGAATTGAAGGATATCACCCTCCAATATGCGATAACCCACCTTTATATACCCCTTATCCGTATATTTCATCGCGTTATCGATCAATATCCGGAAAACAGATTTTAAAATGTCCGCATTTATATATATGGAAAGGTTCGGCAGGAAATTCCTTTCATCGAGCAAAAACATAATCCGCTTGGTTTGCGAAGCAATGTTTTTGCTGCATTCAGCCTTCAGCTCTTTCAGGAAATCATTAAGTTGGCAAATAGTATCATTCATGGATAGAATTCGGTTTATTGAAAATCATGCAAAATTTGGGTGTAAAAATACGACAAATAATTTAACTTCTTCCAAATACAATTTCTATTTTATGATTAAATGCAATTTTGACCGCACACTAATTGTAAAATTCAAAAAAAAATAGTTTATTATGAAATTAATTGTACCTTTGCATTCCATATTTTCGAGGCGAATATATGTTATAATATTGTTTATTAAACAGTTAAATCAATAATTTTAATAAGTGGATACTTTAAGCTACAAAACAGTTTCAGCCAATAAGGCGACTGTTAATAAGGAATGGGTGATTGTAGACGCCCAGAATGAAGTAGTTGGCCGCTTGTGTGCTAAGATAGCCATGGTGCTGCGAGGCAAACACAAACCCAGCTATACGCCGCACGTGGATTGTGGCGACAACGTAATTGTCATCAATGCTGACAAGGTACGCTTCACTGGCAACAAGTGGGCCGAAAAAGAATACGTACGCCACACCGGTTACCCCGGCGGACAACGTATCACTACTGCCGAAAACCTGATGCGCAAGAACCCGATTGCAGTGGTAGAAAAAGCTGTGAAAGGAATGTTACCCAAAAACAAACTGGGAGCTACCCTTTACCGTAATCTCCACGTGTATGCCGGAACCGAGCATCCCCACGAAGCACAACAACCTAAAACCATCAACCTTAATCTGATCAGATAATCCATGGAAGTCATCAACGCTATTGGTAGAAGAAAAGCAGCCATCGCCCGCGTATATCTCAGCGAAGGCAACGGCGAAATCACCATCAACGACAAGGACTTGAAAACCTACTTTCCTGTAGGCACGCTCCAGTTCATTGTAGAGCAACCTTTCAATGTTCTCGAAGTCGTTGGAAAATATAAAGTAACGGCTAACCTGGATGGTGGCGGAATTAAAGGACAAGCAGAAGCATTGCGTCTGGCTATATCCCGCGCTTTTGTTAAATTGGACGAAACCAACAAGCCCAAGCTGAAAGCAGCCGGTTTCATGACCCGTGACCCACGCGAAGTGGAACGCAAGAAACCCGGACGTCCCAAAGCACGTAAACGCTTCCAGTTCAGCAAACGTTAATATCATTTTCGATTTTTGATTGTATAAGTGAATCAAAAATCGAAAATCAAAAATTGACCGGTTTAGTATCTAAATTCCATCGACTTTTTAAATTGAATATTAGTTATTGAATATCGAATAATCAATCAACAATATTCAATTTGAACGCTACCTTGGAATTGCATACGGAACACGCATGTAAAAAGAATGTAAACAATCATAAATAAATTTAATGTCACAAGTAACCATACAACAATTGTTAGATGCAGGTTGCCACTTTGGTCACCTGAAACGGAAATGGAACCCGCACATGGCTCCTTATATTTTCATGGAGCGCAACGGTATCCATATTATTGATTTACAAAAAACCCAAGCCAAGCTTGAAGAAGCCTCGCAAGCACTTAAACAAATATCCAAATCGGGCCGTAAAGTATTGTTCGTTGCCACTAAAAAACAGGCAAAAGATATTGTAGCTGAAAAAGTAGGCCCCGTTGGTATGCCTTTCGTAACAGAACGTTGGCCGGGCGGTATGCTCACCAACTTCCCCACCATCCGTAAAGCGGTGAAGAAAATGTCGACCATTGACAAAATGGCCACCGACGGTACTTTCGATAACATGTCGAAACGCGAAAAGCTCCAAATCAACCGCCAACGCGCCAAGCTCGAAAAGAACCTCGGCAGTATCGCTGACATGGCACGCCTCCCGGCAGCTCTTTTCGTGATTGATATCATGAAAGAACATATTGCTGTGAGTGAAGCCCGCCGCTTGAATATCCCTGTATTCGGGATAGTAGATACCAACTCCGATCCCGAATCAATCGATTTCCCGATTCCGGCCAATGACGATGCCGCCAACTCTATCGCTATCATCCTCGATTCAGTTGTTGAAGCCCTCAGGGAAGGCAACAATGAACGGAAAATGGAAAAGGATAGTGATGATGGCGCTTCGCAACCTAAAAAGACTAAAAAAGCTTCGAAAGATCGTAACCAGACAGTGGAAGACGAGGATGCCGAGGAGAAAAAGTCGGACAAGAAATTGACCAAAAAGGTGAAAAAGATTGAAGAAGACGAAGAATAAAAAGAATTCAAACAGAAAAAAATATCATTAAATGGCTATAAGTGCAACAGAAGTAGCAAAGCTAAGAAAGATGACAGGTGCAGGCATGATGGACTGCAAGAAAGCCTTGGAAGAAGCCAATGGCGATTATGAACAGGCTGTGGCCATCATCCGCAAAAAAGGACAATTAGTAGCCAGCAAACGTGCCGACCGCGAAGCAACAGAAGGTTGTGTCATTGCAAAGATATCAGCCGACGCCACCAAAGGCGTGCTAGCTGTGCTGAGCTGCGAAACCGATTTCGTGGCAAAAGGCGCCGATTTCATCAAATTTACCGAAGATGTGGCTGATGCAGCTATCAAAGGTGGCGCTGCCGACCTCGATGCTGTAAAACAACTGACTGTAAACGGTATCAGCGTAGCCGAAGGTGTGAACGAAAAAGTAGCCGTGATCGGTGAAAAAATCGACTTGACATTCTTTGACAGCATGGAAGCAGCCGAAGTAGTGGCCTACATCCATCCCGGTAACAAACTTGCATGTCTGGTAGGTTTCAGTAAGAAACTGAGTGACCCGCAGGTAGGCCGCGACGTTGCCATGCAGGTAGCTGCCATGAGCCCGGTAGCTGTCGACAAGGAAAGCGTTCCGGCCGACGTTGTGGCTAAAGAACTGGAAATTGCTTCGGATCAAGCCAAGAACGATCCGAAGAATGCCGGTAAGCCTGCTGAAATGATCGAAAAAATAGCCCAGGGTAAACTGGAGAAATTCTTCAAGGAAATGACCCTGATCAATCAGGAATTTATCAAAGATGGTAAGAAGAAAGTTTCCGATTACCTGAAAGAAGCCGATAAAGACCTGAAAGTAACCAAATTCATCAGGTTCTCATTAGCCGTATAAGCCTTGATAACTGAATAATAAAAGCCCGTAGCATTGTGCCACGGGCTTTTTTGTTACGTGCCGTATATGATTCACTTGGTAGTGCAAGTCTACTATGGGGGTAGGTAGCGACCTATTTGCAAATATACACGGTTTCACTGGGTGCATGACAAATTATTGTTAATGCCCTTGCAGGACATTAACCCAAGACGATACATTTTACCATACCCGCTTCATTTCAATGTATAGAGAGGTAATATAGCAGAAGCATACCGACAGTCTGATTGTGATATGTATTTATGTAAATATATGGAGTACGATCATATTCTATATCGACGCATGAACATACTCCATACTGGAGATTAGTTATACTCCTTACCGGAGTATATCCATACTCTGATAAGGAGTATAACTATACACTATATATTTGTTAAGATAAACTCCATTATCATATCTCTGTAATGAAGAATATTGACTATCTTTGTGGGGAATAAACCACCATGTTACATGTAATTCATCAACATTATGAACGGAAAAAATAATCTATTGGTAAAACTTTACCGGAACCACCTGACCAGTAAAAAGAGTTACAAAGCCAAAGTGTTACTAAAAGGCACCCTGACTAACGAGGCTATTGCCCAAAGGATTGTGAAACAACGTTCGGAGTATAGGTACGATACCATTCTCGGCATCCTCAACATGAGTGACGAGGTGAAGCGGGAAGCGTTGGCCGACGGATTTGCGGTGAACGACAGGGCGTACCATGCCCAGCCTTCGCTCAACGGCAGGTTCGATGCTGCCGGCGAATATTTTGACCCTGGCAGGCATAAAGCAGGGATTACTGTCGTTGCTTCGCCTGAGCTGCATAGTTTGATGGGCCAGAGTACGGTGAAAAACGTAGGCCCGGCCATGGTAGGACCTGTGATCAATACGGTGGAGGATATTGGTACACAGACAGTAAACCGGTACCTGACTCCCGGACGAGGTATCAGGATACTCGGAAGGTGGTTGCAATTGGTGGGTGACCATCCCTCAGTAGGCGTTTATTTTGTGAAGGAGGATGACCCGTCAGTACGTATTGGCGCGGTAAAAGCTGATATTGTGGACAACAAGCCTTCGCAACTGCTGGTGCTTGTGCCCGGACACTTGCCGGCAGGGGCTTTTTTCGTAGAAGTAACAACGCAATATACCAAGGGCAAGATTCCGGTGAAAGAACCCAGAAGTTACAGGCTGAATGTGTCATTGGAACAGCGGACGGCAGAATGATTGGATTGGTAGTGATGGAGAACCTCAATGGGCAAAAGATGAGTCTCATCTTTTGTTATGAATAATTCCGGATTGATTCTGTTTACCTCAGTCCCAAATTGTCAACTGTTTGTATCTTTCCTTGGGTTTTCCGGCGTCTCCAAATACGGTTTTACCACCATATTGATATGATGTATCTCGCTCGTGTTGCACCACATCGTCGAAATAACGGCTCGGCGTATATCCTTTCTCCATTTCCTGAGCGATTTTCGAAAGATTTTTCAAGGCATCCGATTTGTCCTTGTCTCCCAAGCGGGATTGATGTATGGCTTTGTCGAAAATGTCAATCGTTTCGTCGTAGATATGTGTGGGTACCGGGAACGGATGCCCATCCTTACCTCCGTGGGCGAACGAGAAACGGGCAGGATCGGAGAAACGCGAAGGGGTACCGTGTATTACTTCACTCACCAATGTAAGCGATTGCAAGGTTCGCGGGCCAACACCTTCGAGCAACAATAACGACTCTATATCGGCTACATTGGTTTCATGTGCCAACACCAATGCTGCTCCCAAACGTTTCAGGTTGACATCTTCGGCCTTCACCTCGTGATGGCGTGGCAGGATGATGGAAACTTCTCGCATGAGCCTGCCGGGCGACTGACGCGTCAAGTCAATGATCCCTTGTTTGGTTGGGGTCGCCAACTTGTCGGTCAAATTCAGGATCAGTCCCTGGTTTGTTCCGCAAACCGATGTGTGCGGTTCCTCGGTAAATGATTGAAGCGACGATGAAAGCCAGTGGTAACGCCTTGCCATGCGTTCGTAAGGATTCATACCCTGCTGTATCACTGCCCACTCGCCTTCTTTTGTTACAACGAAGGAATGAAGATAGAGCTGGAAACCATCCTGCACAGCGGTATTGTCCACTTTTGCCGACAATTTGCTGTGATGCACCAGTTCGTCGCCGTTTAATCCTGTTTTGTTGGCTATTTCGAGCAGTTCATCAGGCGTTTTCCGCGACGATTTCCCGCGTCCGCCGCAGATATATACGCCCAGTTCGGCTGAGCTCCTGTTGACCGACTTTTTCAGGGCATTCATTACCGAAGTGGTGATTCCGGAAGAATGCCAGTCCATTCCCAACACACAACCCAAAGATTGGAACCAGAACGGATCGCTCAGGCGTTGCAACAGTGCCGAACGCCCGTATTCCACAACAATAGCTTCCACAATGGCGCCGCCCAGCAGGCTCATGCGCTGTGCCAGCCATGCGGGGACAGTCCCGTAATGAAGGGGTAAATCGGCGGTTCCTCGTTTCATCAGTCAAAAAAAGCGGCATTGCAGTGCCGCTTTACTTATTTTACAAAATTTCCTTTTAAAACCTTTCGCACTGCGAGAAGAAGAAGTTGGATTCGATAGCTGCATTTTCGTCACTATCCGAACCATGAACCGCATTCTCCTGCACGTTTTTGGCATATTTTTTCCGGATGGTTCCTTCTGCTGCGTTCGCAGGATTGGTCGCTCCGATTAATTTACGGTATTCTTCTACCGCATTATCGTGCCGCAGGACAGCCACTACCACCGGCCCCGAAATCATGAACTGTACCAGTTCACCGTAAAACGGACGCTCTTGATGCACACTGTAGAATGCTTCGGCTTGAGCCTGTGTCATCCGGATGTATTTCATAGCGACAATTTCGAATCCGCCTTTGATAATATCATTTAAAATAGCCCCGATATACCCGCTTTTAACAGCACAGGGTTTAATAATGGTAAAGGTATAATTTCCTGACATGTTGATATGATTATTTTTAAATGTTTCGAATTTTGGATGACGGAATTAACTGATATCGCCACCTTCCTCAATAGCAACAATATTGAAAGGTGTCTTTAGGTGTGCCTGCAGGTAGGCTCCCAAATCATATGAATCTTCGTCATCCGTTTCGTAATACCAGCTTATTTCGATACGATGATGTTCATCCTGGACAGAACAAAGCATCGTAAGAATTTCCACGACACAACGGATGGAAGATGTGTCGATATACTCAAAGAATAAATCGACCTTAGTCTCCCGTGCAGGCTTTTTAATATATTGCTCCATCCAGTCGAAACAAATCTTATATAGCTGCCTGGCATTCTGAGGTATAGATCGCCCCGATAATCGAATGTATCCATCCTTCAATATGAATAGCGGGGCCTTAGCTGTTTTTTCAATACGAATACTTTCCATAGTACAAAAATCCTAATTCAGTATCACTAAAACAATAATACTTTTATATAATGGGACTTACTGCATGATCTTTAATTTCATGCCCGGTTGTATCTTATTTGCTTTCGACAGGTTGTTCCATTTCATGATATCACTGTCGGAAACTCCTTGATATAGTTGGGCAATCCGCCAAAGCGTGTCTCCCGATTTAACTTCATATAACGTGAAATTACCTTCAGCAGAAGCCACAATTTGTTGGGGTTGTTGCGTTGCAGAAGAGGCAATTTCTGTTTTCGGGGCAGGCGCATTGGATTTGGTGTATACGACTAATTTTTTACCGGCCACGATCTTTGTGCCTACAATATCGTTCCAATCCTTCAAATTATTGGTACTCACTCCATATTTCAAAGCGATGCTTCCCAGTGATTCTCCGGAACGTATGGTATGCATAATCCTGTCTTTACCAGCCGTATTGGCTGTGTATCCAGCCGAACGTCCCGCAGGTTCAATCGTACGGAATGAATTGCTCAGGTATACGTTGGCTTTATGAAGGTATATCGAATCTTCCATGTCGATGAACCTTGTTGCATACGAAGCAGGCAAACGCAACGAGCAAGGAGCATTGTCGCCTGGGAGTATTTCCCTGCGATATTGAGGATTAAGGTCTCGTAAAAGTTGGAGGGGAATGTTCAGCACTTCGGAAACTTGCGCCAGATTGACGTTTTTGTTGACCATGATGGTATCCGATACCGGAGGAACATCAATATACCTGGGCGTAAGGTTATGATCTTTATAATAATTCATGGCATAGGTAGCGCCGATGTATGCAGGCACATATCCCCTGGTTTCGCGCGGAAGATAAGGGTATATATCCCAATATGAAGTTTTACCTCCCGAGCGCCTGATGGCTTTGTTCACATTACCCGGCCCGCAATTGTATGCGGCAATCACCAGCACCCAGTCGTTGTATACATTATACAAGTCTTTCAGGAATTTGGCTGCAGCATGAGTGGCTGCAAGCGGATCACGGCGTTCATCGACGAAACTGTTAACCTGTAGCTTGTACATACGGCCTGTACCCAGCATGAACTGCCACATGCCGGTTGCTCCTACACGCGAAACCGCCTTGGGATTCAATGCCGATTCGATGATGGCGAGATACTTCAATTCGAGTGGCAGCCCATAAAAATCAAGCACTTCCTCGAACATCGGAAAATAATATTCCCTCAACCCGAGCATTACTTCCAATTTGTCCCTTTTGCGAATGGTATATACATGAATGTAGTTCCGGACAATATTGTTATAAGTAAGATTTACAATTGAAGGTATTTTTTTGAGACGATCGATGTAAATGGAATCGTGTAACTCCGGAACAAATGATATTTCATCCTCGCCCAGTTCAGAGATCAGCGAATCGCTGCCAATTGATTCCTGTACATACCATATCTGCATCAGACTATCCAAATTCTTATCGAAGTTGGAGTAAAAGAGTTCGGTAGGAATGGTGTCATTGACCGCTTTCGATGCTTTTGGCTTATTTGCCCACACCGAGAAGGGAATCAGCAGCACCAAAACCAACAATATTGTTTTTGACTTCCGTAACATCATCTGATCAATATTAAAATGTAAAGCGCAAATTTAAACCAATTTTTTGGGAATATAAACCATTTCCCAAAAAACATGGGCTAATATTTAATGAAAGATCATCGCTTATATCATAATCCATCAAGTGTGCGTCGACATTTGCGTCAATAATATTCAACCCATAGGTTAGGACAACAGCTACAATTGCCCAGTCGCGCCACGTACGGTACAGGTCTTTGTTCCTGGAAACAGTCTGCGATATCTGGTTACTGGTGTAATAACTCGGAAGACCAATTGTTTTCCAATAATTGGTATATTCGTTATTGTCATTGAAATCGATATAAGCCCGCCTGTACTTCTGGTAATTGTTCTGGAACTTGAGGAAATAATATACGGAAGTGCCGATAGCAGCATATACGATGGGTACTTTCCAGTATTTTTTATTGTATACCTGGCCCAATCCGGGTAACACGGCAGACATGATGGCCGCTTTGGCAGGGGAATGTTTCGTATAAAAGGATGTATCTACCGGGTAAGTACTGGCAAATACGGTGGTATCGGAAATAAGAATAATGTCGGTTTCAGGGATTTGCCGGATGACAGTGGTTGTATCGGCAGGTGTTTGCACGACTGTTGAATCCTGCGGTTCTTGCCCCCAAACCCAAAAACTATGAAGCAGTAATGCGGTTGTTAAAACAAAACATATTTTCAATCTTACCACTGATAGCATGTTATGGTGTATAATAACGCTATGAATTCAGATCGCGCATCTTTTCAGCCATTTGTATAATGTACTGTAATTCTGCGTCCGTGCGGAAAGTGATCACTACCCGTCCGGCACCGGTATTGTCCCGTTTCAGGTCTACCCTGATGCCAAAATATTTGCTTAGTTGTTCCTTCAGGTATTGTTCGTTTTCAACTTCGGGCATATACACCGGCGGTTGCGGGTCTTCGTATATTAATACTTCCTTGTCCGAAGTTTGTACATTGCCGGGAGCCGTTCCTAAATACTCTTCCCCGGCATATTGTTCGTCGATGATGGCATTTTTGTCCGGCTCGGATGGATCGGACGCTTGTGCATTGTTGTTTACAGGTTGATCCACTTGTACGGGGTCGGTTACAGGTTCCACCACCGACTCTGTCACAAGAACAGGTTCCGGCTCCGGATTGTTCAACTTCCGCGCAGCCGTTTCCACCTGGCGGACAGACCACCCTTCGTCGATAATGCTGTGCAGCAATTGTAACTGGTGTTCCGGTTGTTCAATGTTCACCAGCGCACGTGCATGTCCCATACTCAGTTTCCTGTCCCGGATGGCGACCTGTATTTCGGCCGGAAGCTTCAACAAACGCAGGTAATTAGCCACAGTCGACCGCTTTTTGCCAACCCTGTCGCTCACATTCTCCTGTGTCAACCGGCATTCATCGATCAACCGCTGGTAACTAATAGCAACCTCGATGGCATCGAGGTCTTCACGTTGAATATTTTCTACCAAGGCCAGCTCTAACATACTGTTGTCGTCGGCATGCCGGATGTAAGCCGGCATTTCTGTCAACCCGGCAATCAGCGAAGCCCGGTAACGGCGTTCACCCGAGATGATCTGGTATTTGCCCCCTTCGATTTCGCGGACTGTGATGGGCTGTATAATACCCAACTGCCTAATAGAAGCCGCCAGTTCTTCAAGCGCTTCCTGATCGAAATTGGTACGGGGTTGGTACGGATTGACCTCAATATTACGAATATCTATTTCATTTGTCGCATTGACCCGGCTTTCGGGAATTTCAGTTTCCGATTGCTTGATGAGCGCTCCCAAGCCTTTTCCTAATGCGCTTTTTTTTGCCATATTGTTTTATACGAATTATATCTCTAAAGCTTCCGGATCAACCTGCGTTTTACAATCATTTGACATGACAACGCAAAAATATCATCAAAGGGTTAAGCCGGTAAAATTACTTCTGACTATTTTTCTGTATCAGCTCTTTGGCCAGGTTCAGATAATTGACAGCACCGGTAGAATTGGCATCATAGAGGATGACCGGTTTGCCGTAACTCGGCGATTCGCTCAGCTTTACATTGCGCTGGATGATGGTTTTGAATACCATTTGCTGGAAATGCCGGGTCACTTCTTCTACCACCTGGTTACTTAAACGGAGCCGTGCGTCATACATGGTCAACAGGAAACCTTCGATTTCCAGGGCTACATTGAGTCGTGATTGAATCAACTTAATAGTATTGAGTAATTTACCCAACCCTTCCAATGCAAAAAATTCGCACTGTACCGGGATGATTACCGAATTGGCTGCCGTTAACGCGTTCATGGTGATTAATCCGAGTGACGGCGAGCAATCAATAAATACATAATCGTAATCATCCTGCACTTGTTGCACCACATTTTTCAGGATGTATTCCCTGTTAGGCAGGCTTACCATTTCAATCTCCGCTCCTACCAAGTCGATATGAGACGGTATGAGATGCAAACCCGGTATTTCCGTTTTCAAAACGGCATCCTGTGGCTTGGCATTATCGATCATGCACTCGTAAATACTGTTTTGGATGTTTTGTACATCAAAACCCAGCCCCGATGTTGCATTTGCCTGCGGATCGGCATCAATCAGCAAAATGTTTTTTTCGAGTACGGCCATGCTGGCTGCAAGATTGATAGCGGTGGTGGTTTTCCCCACTCCTCCTTTCTGGTTTGCTAAAGCGATTACTTTTGCCATTTGGTATTTATTTAATATCAATAATGAAAACAAGAATCATGTTTTCAGATAGATGTATCTATTTTCACATCAAAAATAAACAGACAAAGGTATTATTTTATTTTATATGGGAGCAAAAATTATGGAAAGTTATCAGGTGTCAGGCTTTATGTGCTTAAAGGAATAGCTGATACGGTGGAAATACGTTTTATTAAAAAAATCTGAATAAATATATTGAAATTTCAAGCATTGATTTTGCCGGATGATTAATAAATCGTTATATTTGCCACATGGTTTTGTTCCGGTAATGATTTATAAAAAGAATATATATAGCAAAAATGCCAGGCGGATAGCGTGGTTGTTGTTGGTGCTCTTTATAGCTTTTTCCATCCAGCTTCCATTGGTGGACAGGGAAGTTTATAAGAATGACCAAACAGCAGGTGCTGTGTTGATAGATATGCAGGATTGCCTTGCTGCCAATAGCGTATACCAGGCGCCTATGGCTAAGTCCGATATTGGTCAGCACCGTACAATCGTGACATTGTTCTTTAAAACCGGCTATAGCTTGGTACCCGGATTGGGCTGCGAATCAGAAATAATGCAAAAACAACCGGTGGAGAAAATATTTCCACTGTCGACTATACCTGTCTACTTATTTGACCGGATACTCCGGATTTGATTTTTTGTTTGATTATATCCGAAAAATATTTACATGCATATTTTTCGGGTAACATTTATTTTGTGGGAATACTTGCACATTAATTTTTATTGAAGTTTAAGAGTGCTTTATTACCACCATCGGGCATTATTTGATATATGCTTGCTTTAATGTACATGTTATTAAATATTCAAACAAAAAAAATAAAAATCATCATGGATAAGTATCAAGAATCAGGAAATTCGGAAAAAAATGTAGAAGCCGGAAAAAATACCAGCTATTTCAAGTTTATTGTCATTTTCTCTGTTGTAATGGCTGCTTTGCTTTTTGGCCTGAATTATTTGTTCAGTCACGTTATATAAAGGGATGAGAGTGGTTTTCCGGATACTGAAAACGCAAGACCCGCAACATTCACCCGGAAACCAGCATCTCATTTATTAAAACTGATACCGGATATTGTTTCTGAAACCTATGTTTAGGAAGGGAACCATATCCGGTAATCAATAATGATGCTGATAAACAAATTTATCGTTTTCAGTGTTATGGCAAAGTGACATATCATTACATAGGTATGAATTTACCCATCGAGTCGTTACTCCTTTTTGCATCTATCCTTTTCCTGATAAGCCTTTTGGCAACCAAAGCCGGAAATCGTTTTGGAGTTCCTGCATTGTTATTGTTCTTGTGCGTGGGGATGCTTTTTGGAACGAGCGGTTTGGGGTTTGAATTCGAAAACTACAAAATGTCCCAAACCATTGGGACGGTGGCGTTGTGCATCATCTTGTTTTCTGGTGGATTGGATACCAAATACAATGAAATTAAGCCTGTGGTAGCACAAGGTGCCATTTTGGCCACATTGGGCGTATTACTCACAGCATTGATCACCGGCATCTTTATTTACTATGTCGTTAACGCTTGGTTTTCAGCGTTCAATATTTCTTTTCTGGATGCATTACTGCTAGCGTCCGTGATGTCGTCAACCGACTCGGCCTCGGTATTCTCCATTTTACGGGGAAAGGGAGTCCGGTTGAAAAAGAACCTGAAGCCCATGCTCGAGTTTGAAAGCGGCAGCAACGACCCGATGGTCTATATGCTCACTGTGGTACTGATACAATTGATTACCGGCGGACACGACGATACTTCGGCTTATGGCCATGCAGTGCTTTCGTTTTTCCTGCAATTCATTATCGGAGCAATTGCGGGATATTTAATGGGAAAAGCGGCCGTATGGCTTATCAACAAGATTAACCTGGATAACGATTCGCTCTATCCGATCCTGTTATTTACTTGTGGGATGTTTATTTTTTCGTCCACTTATTTCATCCAAGGTAATGGTTACCTTGCAGTTTATATCGCCGGGTTGCTGATCGGGAATTCAAAAATTACGCATAAACGGATTTCCATAAAAGTTTTCAACGGACTGGCATGGTTGAGCCAGATCGCAATGTTCCTCACACTGGGGCTATTGGTCAATCCGTACGAACTATTGCCGGTAGCCACCGTCAGCCTGCTCATCGGGGCATTTATGATTGTGGGATCACGTCCTCTAAGCGTATTTATTTCACTCCTGCCTTTCCGGAAAATGTCTTTCCGGGAGAAAACGTTCGTTTCCTGGGTGGGACTGAAAGGTGCTGTGCCAATTATCTTCGCTATCTATCCCCTGGCGGCAGGACTGAACAACTCGCATATCATTTTTAACGTGGTATTCTTTATCACCCTGCTCTCGCTATTGTTGCAAGGAACGACCCTGAACAAAGTAGCCGACTGGCTGGGATTATCGCACGCGGAAGCGGATAAAAGCGAATTTAAGGATTTTGACGTGGAATTTTCGGAAGACATCACTTCGACAATGACTGAAATAGAGGTTAGCAGTAACCTGCTGGATAAGGGCAACCGCTTGGTGGATCTGTCGTTGCCCGACCATACGTTGGTGGTGATGGTCAAACGAGATGGTAAATATTTTGTCCCAAAAGGGGATACAGAACTAATGACCGGTGACAAATTATTGGTAATCACTACCAACGAGGATGGCCTCGTAGAAACATACAACGATTTGGGAATAAGCGATTATCGCTTGCGAAGGAATTAAATTCGCATCAGAACCTAATCCCGAACACGAAAAAAGCATCATTTTTGGCAGGATTGAAAGCAAGTTGCCCGAAAACAGACAGTGAATATTTTTCGGTTATTTTGATGTCTTTAGATGCTTGAAGCGAAATGTTTACAACAGCAAAGCCATCGGTTCCGCGCCATTGACCATCTTTTTCGTAGCCGGTATACAGGGTGGTACTTTTCCATGGACTGACCCCGATAGCAGCGTCGAGATTGATTTCTTTAATGGGAAAAGCATACGAAGCCTCAATGTAGGTGGAAAATGCCCTTGTCGATTTTCCGTCGTTGTCAATATGATTGTCGTTTCCGGCAACAATAGTATTCCACCCAACCGTCAGCGGGAAAGCGCCGAAGGTGTATGCCAGGCTGACTTCCAGCGAATGTGAGGCCGTATCCGAATAGTCAAAATAATTATATGCGCCTTCGTTGGAAAACCAGTAGTCGGATAATCCCGCAGTAAAATTGCCAAATGAATAACCGGCTACCAGGTCAATCTCTTTGAAGCCGCTACCTGCAATATCAACGCTACCCCACGTACCTAACGAAAATCCGCCAATGTTGAGTCCCATCGCCGGTTGAATACTGGTTCCCGAAAGTAATGATCCTCGCCAAACATAAGAACTGATAAAATCGGCACCCAATGAAAAGTCGCACTTGTTCTGGGCGTTGATTGCCAAAGGCAGGGATAAAAGAAAGGCTAAAAAAATACGTTTCAAACAATATATTTTCATCTCACAAATACGTGATCTTAAAGTCACTTTTTTGCCTTATAGCCGCCTATGATGATCAGGACGATGGCCACCAAAAGTAATGTTATGGCTATGCCATTGGGTATGTGTACAATAAATTGACTTATGATTACATATACTACAAATATGAGCAAACCTGCGCTTAATAAGGGGGATATTCTACCTTTCATACTATATCTCAACAAATATTTATTTACAGCAAAACTACTTCATTTTTGTTCAATTATGAATAAGTTATTGAACAAAAATGAAGTTAAATAAAAGTGTTTTTAGGATTTTTAGAAAATGCTGTTTCATCCGAAAACTATACCTCGCACGGCCAAGTCTTATGCATTTGTATTTTTTCTTGCTTTGCGTCTTCGCGCCTTTTCGAGCGAATAATCACGCAAAGGCGCGAAGACGCAAAGCACAAATTTATACCGCGAGAAGTATAATGACATACTATCAATAAAATCCTTAATATTGCATTTCATTTCGAAAAATAACACCCATCATGCGCAAGCTTTTTTTATTATCATTTATCCTTTTTACAACTTATCAGCTTTTCGGACAGATTTCACCCGAGGCATTGCGACAATGGGAAAGCCGTAAATATTCCATGTTTATCCATTGGGGCATTTATGCCGAATTGGGTGGTATATGGAACGGCGAGCGGATTTCGCGCGGGTTGAGCGAACAGATTCAGGCGCATGCAGGTATTTACAGCGATACGTATGCACAGGTGGCCAAGCGGTTCAATCCCGTAAAATGGAATCCGGATTCGGTGGCGCTGCTGGCCAAACGGTCGGGAATGCGTTCTATTGTTATCACTTCCAAGCATCATGATGGATTTTGTATGTTTCATTCGAAATATACCGGTTTCAATGTAGTGGATGCTACACCATACAAGCGTGATGTCCTCAAAGAACTTTCGGAAGCTTGTGCCCGCCACGGCTTGAAGTTCGGCCTGTATTTTTCACTTATTGACTGGCATTACCCACAGGCATCGCCTATTTCGAGCCACAATTCGGACTATATCACACCCGAACACTTCGAATTTAATAAAAAACAGGTTACAGAGTTGCTCACCAATTACGGCTCTATTTCGGAACTTTGGTTCGATATGGGCTCGCACAGCTTCGAGCAAAGCCTCGAAATGCGCAACCTGGTGCACTCACTGCAACCCGACTGCATGATCGGTAGCCGCTTGGGTAACGATATGAGCGATTTCATGGTGATGGGCGACAATCAGGAACCCGATTATATCATCGGTGCGCCATGGCAATCGCCAGCATCGTTTTTCCATGAGACTTGGGGATACCGGTCGTGGCAGGAACGCGGCAGCGAGGCCGACAAGACCCGCGAGAAACTTACCAGCCTGATCCGTGTGTGCAGTCGTGGTGGCAACTACCTGCTGAATATCGGTCCCCGCGGCGACGGTTCGGTGGTGGAATTCGAACAACACGTATTACGGGGTATCGGCCGGTGGCTCGACCGCAACAGCGAGGCCATCTATGGTACTTCGGCAGATCCATTTCATGTGCCTTTTGAGTGGGGATCCATTACTTCACGCAAGGACAAGTTATATCTACATGTACTGGCACAACCTAAAGACGGAAATATTGTGCTTCCCGGACTGGATGGGAAAATCGAAAAAGTATTGGTGTTGGGTGAAAATACACCTTGTACATACCATAAGGATAAAAACGGTGTGACAGTGGAGGTTCCGGCATCGGTTAAACCAGAACAGGAAATCAAGGTGATTGAGGTGGCTTTCGACGACAGTTACAGTGTTCCACCTATCAACATCGTACCCTACACCAAAGGTTTGACACTCGATCAGCACAATGCTTTCAAATATTACAGCAACAGTGGTGTCGACTATAATTCGCGTTACCAAAGCACCATCCGTGAGGAATGGACATTGCTTCCAGACAAAAATGAGAAACGAACACCTGTGTTGTACTATACCGATGAAGAGAAAGGCCGCACCATCGACTTTCAATTGGATGGGCAAACAATGAAAATGACATTGGATGGTGGTACGCAAGTGAAGTTACCTAACAACATTACAGGTCTGGCATGGGGGCCGATATACCTACAAGGGCCTCTCCCATCGGGAATCGATGGTATTCATGGCGAACGCGCCAATATAGATCCGACGCAACCCTGGGGACGTTCCGGGAAGATATGGGAAAAGACCAATTGGAAAAACAATGAAATCTATACTATGCCGGGGGATTTGCGGCAAGCATGGTATATGTTGCAGGAAATTACTGCGCCGAGCGACCAGCAAATACTGGTATCAGTGACTTCGGCCGATGCCCTGATGGTGCTGCTGAACGGGAAGATGTTGGTACTGCACAATAATCCCTACAAAAAAGAAAGCATGCAGGATGTTGTGTTGCTCGACCTGAAAAAAGGTAAGAACCAGTTGTTGGTGAAATGCTTCAATAACTTTTTGAAAGAGGCACACATCGGTATCAGCACACATGTTCCCCAGCATGTTTATGTGAAAAAACTGGACGCTGTAAAATTACGCAAAGGGGAATATTTTCCTGTAAACTGGAAATTGGGTAACCCCGTAACGCCACACGAAACACTCAACCTGCCTAACCTGAGGTTGAAGTTTGAATAATTGTCTAGTAAATAGAGTGAATGCATTTACAACGTAACAAAGGCAAAGTGGATAAACGAGCGCTAATATTTCAGTAGTACGACAAGTTTGCCTTGGGTGTAGTATATTCCAGAAACACAGAACGCTCGTCTGATCTATATTAATAATGTATCACGCCTTTATTGTATACATCTAATAAACAGTCGCATAAAATTGGGTTAATAACTATCCCGGTAATGTTAATAAGACTGAAGGTAAAAATTTGTCCGCCGTTGTTTATGATAATAACTTGCGGCTTCTTTTTAGAACATAAATGGCCTAATAATAAATATTTAAGAATAAAAGAAATGCTTACAAGCACAAGCACAATGGTTTCCAAGAAAAGCAAAGCAGAGGAAGAACGACAGGAAAAGACCTATACGTTCGACGAGGCATTTAAGAAATCCCTCGAGTATTTTAATGGCGACGAATTAGCCGCCAAAGTGTGGGTTAATAAGTATGCTATCAAGGATTCCTATGGAAATATCTATGAACAGTCGCCGGATGATATGCACTGGCGGATAGCACGCGAAATTGCACGTATAGAACGTAAGTATCCCAACCCGATGAGCGAACAGGAATTGTACGACCTGCTCAAAGATTTCAGGTACATCGTTCCCCAGGGAAGCCCAATGACTGGTATCGGTAACAAGTTTCAAATTGCGTCGTTATCCAACTGTTTTGTGATCGGAAACGAAGGAAATGCCGATTCTTACGGCGGCATTATGAAGACAGACCAGGAACAGGCGCAACTGATGAAGCGTCGTGGCGGTGTGGGACACGATTTGTCGCACATCCGGCCGAAAGGCAGCCCGGTGCTCAACAGTGCATTAACTTCCACCGGAGTGGTAACTTTCATGGAACGTTATTCGAACACCACGCTCGAAGTGGCGCAGGACGGACGTCGTGGCGCCCTGATGCTGAGTATATCCAGCAAGCATCCCGATGCGGAAAATTTTATCGATGCCAAGATGACGCCCGGTAAAATCACCGGTGCCAACGTGTCAGTGAAAATTGACGACGGTTTCATGAAGGCGGTGGTTAACAAGGAGCCTTACACGGCGCAATACCCGATTGATTCGGACAAACCAGTCTTTACCAGGGAAGTTGATGCACAGGCTTTGTGGAACAAGATCATTCACAACGCATGGAAATCGGCTGAGCCGGGTATTCTTTTCTGGGATACTATTATTCGCGAATCTGTGCCCGACTGTTATGCACAATTCGGTTACCGTACCGTATCGACCAATCCCTGTGGTGAGATACCCTTATGTCCTTATGATAGTTGCCGTTTATTGGCGATCAACCTACACGGATATGTCGAAAGTCCGTTTACGAAAGAAGCGCGGTTTAATTTCGAGTTGTTCAGGAAGCATGTAGCTTATGCACAGCGTATCATGGACGACATCATCGACCTGGAGTTGGAAAAAATTGACGCTATTCTGGCCAAGATACATGCCGATCCGGAAGATCCGGAAATTAAACGTGTTGAACGCCGCCTGTGGGAGCAGATACGTGTGAAAACCGAGGAAGGCCGCCGTACCGGTATCGGGATCACTGCCGAAGGTGATATGCTGGCAGCGCTGGGTATCCGCTATGGCAGTGATGACGGTATTGATTTTTCCGTTGAAGTACAGAAAACACTGGCATTGGAAGCATACCGCGGTTCAGTGAACCTTGCCAAGGAACGCGGCGCTTTTACCATTTACGATTCATCGCTCGAACGTGGTAACCCATTCATCGAACGCTTGAAAGGCGAAGATGAGACGCTGTACCGTGACATGCAGAAGTATGGCCGCCGTAACATTGCCCTGTTGACCATCGCACCTACCGGTACCACCAGTTTGATGACGCAGACCACTTCGGGTATCGAACCTGCTTTTGCGTTGTATTACAAACGTCGCCGCACGGTAAATCCTAATGACCAGGATGTAGTTATCGCGTTTACCGACGAAAAAGGTATTTCGTACGAAGAATACATGGTATTTCACCACAAGTTCCTCGACTGGCTCAAAGTAAACGGCTACAACGTGAAAGAGGTGATGAAATACAATGACGAGCAGATACAGGAAATAATTGAAAAATCACCGTATAACAAAGCAACATCAGCCGATGTTGACTGGCTGAATAAGGTACGGATGCAGGGTGAAATCCAGAAGTGGGTCGATCACTCCATCAGCGTAACCATCAACCTGCCTGAGGATGTGTCGGAAGATATGGTGGCGCAGCTTTATATCACTGCATGGCGGAGCGGTTGTAAGGGAATCACCGTATATCGTGAAGGTTCGCGCGAAGGTATCCTCGTTTCTACCAAAAAAGAAGCACCTGCTGCTTCGGCAGTACCCGCCACAGCAGCACCCCGCCGTCGCCCGGCTTCGCTGGATGCCGAAATCCTGCGGTTCAAGAACAACAAGGAAGACTGGATCGCGTTCATTGGCCTCTACGAAGGTCGTCCATACGAGATATTTACTGGTATCACCGACGACGAAGTGTTCCTGATCCCCAAATCGATCACCAATGGAAAGATCATCAAGGTGAAGGAAGCGGACGGCAGCAAACGGTACGACTTCCAGTACGAAGACCGTTTCGGCTATACCAATACGGTAGGAGGGTTGTCGCGTATGTTTGCCCAGGAATACTGGAATTATGCTAAATTGATCTCCAGCGTATTGCGTTTTGGTATGCCTATTCCCGATGTGGTGAACCTGGTATCGTCGCTCCATCTGAACGACGCAAGTATCAACACCTGGAAGAACGGTGTAGAACGCGCCTTGAAGAAATATATCCCCGACGGAACAAAAGTTACCAAAGGTAACAAATGTCCTGATTGCGGCAACGAAGGTACTCTTATCTATAAGGAAGGCTGTCTGACCTGTTCGGACTGCGGATATTCCAAATGCGGATGATAAATAGTGTCTGGCTGAAAACGCTTATTTTTCAAGAATCGGCTTAGAAATTCTATTGTCAGATTTTTGTTTCAAGGAAAAATATGGGAATAATTTGTTAGCCACTCATTTTTGTTTAATAATCACACAATAATTTGGCGCAAA
>JAVBSH010000195.1:0-20420 GCA_031547085.1 Bacteroidales bacterium | reverse complement strand
AATTCAAAGAACGGATAATGTCATTTTATAAAGATATCGGGCAATATGCCGATGAGTTGAGGGAACGAATCAATTTTAATTTCCAAACCTTCGAGGAGGTGACAACTTAAAATCCGAAAACCACTTTCACTTTAGTATAATGATGAGCTGAAAAACATTGAACAAGTAGAACATTCCCGTCACCGGGGGACTGCTAATTCCCTTATGAACATGCTTGCGGGACTTGCTGCTTACTGTTTTTTCGATAAAAAGCCGGGCCATCCGATTTGAGAGAGATTTGCCGGATGGTCAATTGTCTCTCTTCTATTAATATTAGTCATCTTATTTATAGCTACTTGAAAAATCCAAAACTATAACAAGCGCGGATGGGAGACCTATTGCTTTGTGCTAAATATTAGACAATTAAAACGTTATTCAAAGCTCAGGTTTAGAGATAAATAGCCTGGTCGTTGTGCCGGGCTTTTATACAAATATATGCATGTTTTGGTCATACAAAAATCCCTGCAACTCCCGTTGGTCTACTTCTCGAATGCCTTTTTGGTTTTGTAGTTCTGGACACATTATCAATCAGGAAAAAATATTTGCGCATATCTTCGCCCAGCTTCTCAATATCCTCAATTCTTTTCAAGCCATATCGATAGAAACAGTAATTCCCAAGGGATCCAACTGACGATCGATTTAGGAACCACAGTCAGCCAATCAGCTGCTCTTAGTCAATGTGCCGAAAAATGATGACCGCATTAGTATAGGGTCATTGCCGGACGGGACGGATAACACAGCGTCTCATATTTTTGCCACGCCTCCCGTCACAACGAATTTCATAGCATCCTTGGGCGGGATATTAAGCGGAGTGACATTTTCGGACGGTACAATAAACAGTTCACCCGAAAAGTTGTATGAATGAGGAAAATATACTGCCACCTTATCTTTTATATTCAAGTCTGAGAGATCGGTACGGGTCACAAAACCTATTTTTTCCATATCGGCCGAACGGTTGACTTTGACCAATACAGGATGTGTAAATTTTTTCTCCTTGCCCAAAAATGCTTCCACAAAATCTTTGATGGCCGTATAGATAGTTTGCAGGAATGGCGCCTGCCGGAGCATCCGTGCCGCTTGTTTTTTGATGGGTTGTGCAATGACCGTTTGCCCGACGAAACCCAGTAAGGTAACCAGCACAACGATGATCACCAAGCCCAGGCCCGGGATATAGACGCCCAGCAGCTCCTGGATGGAGGAATGTAACAGCCCGTCGATAAAATCGAACAAAGTGTAGAGGATAAATACAGTGATGCCTAAAGGTGCAATATACAAAAGTCCTTGTAAGAAATAGTTCACCAACCGGCGAAACGTTTTGCGGGTTGAAGTTTTTATTTGTGACATGATGTTTCCTGATTAAAATAATGACAAAGGTAAGGCTTTCGGGATTCATTACATCTTTAAAAATTATCTCGTACATTTGCCATTCTCTTAATATGCCGCTTTTCATGAAGGGTTTTCTCGAACAAACCGCAAATTACCTGCACCGTGCTTATGGCGATGAATTGCATCATTTCTGCATCGTCTTCCCGAATGTGCGTGCCGGGTTATTTTTCAGGAAATACCTGGCACAACTATCGGACAAACCCGTGTGGGCACCTGCTTTCCGTTCGCTCAACTCGTTGATGGAAGAAATGACAGGCTTGGCAAAAGCCGATGACCTGGGTATGATCTTTGACCTGTTCCAGGCATACCGACAGCACAAGCCGACCAACGAAAGCTTCGACGATTTCTATTTTTGGGGTGAGATGTTGCTGGATGATTTCGACGACATCGACAAACACATGGTGGATGCCCGCGATCTGTTTCAGAATGTGTCCGACCTCAAAGAAATAGACCTTCTTTTCGATTACCTGACGGAAGAGCAGAAAAACGCCATCCGTGTGTTCTGGCAGGATTTCAATGGCGGCAAGGGTGGCTCGCTCAAAATTGATTTTGCTGCTATATGGCCTTCGTTATATCCGATCTACAACACGTTCAAACAGCGGCTGAAGGGAAAATCGTTGGGCTATGAAGGCATGATACAACGGGAAGCAGCGGAACTCTTGCGGACAGGCAATGCGATACATGCACCTTACAAAAAATATGTATTTATCGGATTCAATGCGTTGACCGCTTGCGAATCTTATTTTTTCAAGTCGGTGCAAAAGCAAGACCGGGCTCTTTTCTTCTGGGATTACGACGATTATTACCTGTCCAATCATTGGCACGAGGCCGGAGCATTCATGCGCAACAATATCCGCAATTTCCCGTCCGAATGGAACTTCGACACACGCAACCTGGTGGATACGCCGAAACAGATGGAAATTATATCCGTACCGTCCGAAACAGGGCAGGCTAAGATGGCAGGGCAATTGCTCGAACAGGTACCGGCAGATGTCGATTGGAACCGCGTGGCCGTGGTGCTGCCAGATGAACATCTATTGCTGCCGGTGCTTTCGTCGATTCCCGAAAGGGCCAGGGATGTGAATATCACGATGGGTTATCCGTTCACCTATTCGCCCGCCTACAGCCTTTTCGAACGATTGGCCTTACTGCAACAGCATACCCGCATGTATGCCGATGGGCCACGATTTTATCACCACGATGTGTGCCTGATCCTACAGCATCCTTATATCCAGGACATCGCCGAGGAAGAAGCCAATCGTGCCATCAGGTCTATCATTGACCATAACCGCATTTATGTGCCGGTAACGGAAATATCCGGCAATGAACTACTGCAGCTGATTTTCAAACATTATACTCATGCGCAGGAGTTTGCCCGGTATTTGTCGGAGGTCGTATCGGCCATCGTATCGGAACTTATAGATGCGGGAAAAGACGAAGACCCGCAAAAAACTGCAAGTCCGGGCAAGCAGTACCAAATGGAATATCTCTACACATTCTGTACTGCATTGCAACGTATCGATGATGTACTTGCAACGGACAACATCGAAATGGATGTCCATGTTTTCTGCCGGTTGCTCCGTAAGATATTCGCATCGCTCAAGATACCTTTCAGTGGTGAACCCCTGAAAGGGCTCCAAATCATGGGTATGCTAGAAACACGGGCGCTTGATTTCGACCATGTGATCGTTCTCTCAATGAATGAGGGTATTTTTCCAAAGGCCAGCCCGAAACAATCATTCATTCCCTATAATTTGCGCAAGGGTTTCGGTCTGACCACCTACGAACGCCACGATGCCATTAGTGCATACCACTTCTACCGACTGATCCAACGGGCGTCGGATATACAATTAGTTTACAACTCGGCAGCCGCCGACCGTAACACAGGCGAGATGAGCCGGTTCCTCAGCCAGTTGGTATATGAACCGGTGTTCGATGTTAAGCGAAGGAATATTACGTTCCGCGTAGGCGTCGGGCAGGATCAGGAGATCGTGAAGGAACGGACGGATGAGGTGCGCCGCATCCTCGACCTGTACCTTTCGGACACCGACGAAGCTAGGAAACTTTCGCCCAGCGCACTCAATAATTACCTCGACTGCCGCCTACGGTTTTATTTCCGTTATGTGGACGGGTTGAGGGAATCGGACCAAGTGACGGACGAAATAGACCAGTCGGTATTCGGAAAACTACTGCACAAAACAATGGAATTACTATACCAACCGTACCTCCGGAATGAAGTAACCGTTGAGCGTATCAGCCGGATACAGAAAAACACACAAGATATCCAACATGCCTTGCACAAAGCATTTGCCGAAGATTATTTCCATACCGAACGGGTAACCGACAGCGATATTACTGGCCGGAACATCATCATACGCGAGGTATTGCTGAAATATATCATACGTATTCTCGAAGTGGACAAAACCTCCGCGCCTTTTACCATCCTGAGCCTTGAAGAACAGCTACAGGTGAAAATACCGATACATACCGGGACCCGGAACACATGGCTGAATATGGCCGGGTATATCGACCGCATAGACGAAACCGGCGATACGGTGCGTATCATCGACTACAAAACCGGCAATGCCAAACGGAGTTTCACAAGCATCACCGACCTGTTTGACCGTAGCAAGACTGACAACCATGCAGCCATGCAAACATTGACGTATGCTTATATGACACATATTGCACATCCGCAACATACACGGATCAGTCCTGGGTTGTATGTAATGAAAGATTTGTTCAAGGAGGATTATGAAGCGCGTATCAATATTTCACGAAAGCCTCCCCTTGAAAATTACTTCGATGTAGCCAGTGAATTTGAAACGGAGCTGAACGGGTTACTTTCGGAAATATTCCTGAGTGATACACTCTTTACGCAAACCGACGATGCAAACAAATGCCTGACTTGTCCCTATGCGGATATATGCCACAGGAAGAAAAGGTTAAAATGAAGGATTTATCAATGTTGTTTACTTAAGATTCAGTTTCACTGAACTTACCCTATCACAGGGTCGACGCATCTAATTTTTAATCAGCCTTGTCAAATAGCTATTATCCCATCCGGCTTTAAGCCTTTTACTTCTGATACTTGTTTTTGAGATACTATTGTTTTTGAGTAGATTTAAAGCAATTCTATTTAGTGTTTGCCCGAAAACGTTCAATTATTTAACTTTCATAGTTTTCTGTCCTCAAAGTTGTCAGAATCTTTCCGGAAATATTTTTTACAGATTTTCCAAACTGCTTGTATTTTCGGGGTTTTATGCTTAATTTTGATGATCAAACGTGCCAACATTCATCAAAAAAAATCTATGCGCAAAAGATTCGAAGCCCAATTGACCTTGGGAAGTACCCCGATCGAGAAAATCCAGATACCCACCAAATGCAGGGACGAATTTCCTCCGTTTCTTCGTGCCATGCAGTACATCTACACTCATGCAGGTCTCAGCGAGCAGGTTTTCAGCCTGCTTGAATCTGTCATCTGCACCAAAAAAGCCACTGGCCGCCTGGGAATGGACTTGTGGACGATTTTTGTACTTGGTGGCGCCCGCCTGTGCCTGAATGTGGATTACGACCGTTTGCATTACCTGGCCAATCAGGACAATCTTCTTCGTCAAATTCTAGGCGTACATGACGGTATCATTCGAGGGTGGGAGTTCGACCATCAGGCGGTCATCGACAATGTGAAGTTGCTGGATGATGATACCCTGCGGGAGATCAACCAGGTAATTGTTCAAGTGGGACACGGATTGCTTAAAAAAAAGAGGCGGCAGCCTTGCGTGTCAAAATCGATAGTTTTGTCACCCAAGCCAATGTGCATTACCCCACGGGTTACAACCTGTTGTGGGACAGCGGCCGCAAGTACCTGGATGTGTTGGGGCACCTGATGGATGGTAACCAGGCTTATTGCAGGGGTTGGCGTAGGGCAGGCCATTGGCGCCGGATGCTGAAATTAGGGCGGGCTGTGGCAGGCAAGGGCAAGAACCGGCGTACGCACATAGTGGAGGAAGCCGTTGAATACTTGCGGATCGCACGTGCCATGGCGGACAGGCTTGACCGGATCACAGCAATCAACCCGCTGGATATAAGCGAAAATGGGTTGGTCGTTCAACTGAAATACTATCTGGAGATGCTCCACAAGCATATCGACCTGGTGGATCGCCGCCTGCTGAAGGAAGGGAAGATACCGCACGAAGAAAAGACATTCCCCGTCTTTGAACCATGGGTTGAATGGATCAGTAAGGGTAAGGTGCACAAACCCGTAGAATTTGGAAAACGTACCTGCATTGTTACCGGCCAGTGGCATTTTATTGTTGATTACTGGGTTGCCGGCCACCAGCAGGACAACCTGTTGCTGCTCCCGGCCATGGACAGGAGCAGGCAGCGTTTTGTGATAGCCCGTTGCAGTGGCGGCAAGGGATTTTTCAGCAAGATCGATACACAGGTTATGGAAATGCATGGAATAAAGACCATTATCCCCAAAAAAGGAAAGTGCAGCCAAATCGAACTTCAACGGGAAAACGACCCGGAATTCATCCAAGCCCGGCGCAGCCACAGCGCAGTGGAGTCCAACATCAACGAATTGGAACACCGTGGGTTGGATCGTTGCCCGGATAAAGTGATCAAAGGGATGCACCACTACGTGGGACTGGCCGTAATCGCCTACAACCCGTCGTATCGGACAAATATTGCTGGAAACCGACCGGAGGAAAATGGCGGGTACTCTCCGCCAGGCAGCCTGACCAACAGACAGCCAGGCTCTGAAAGCCGATAGGGAAGGTGTGTCCGGATGGTAAGAAAACGGGCTGCACCGTGTCGACATTTTACTTAATTGTTAAACGCATGCAAAAAACAAATTATCCCCAATCTTTCTTCCTTGAGATAAAAATTTAACAAAGAATTTTCTAATCCAAATTTTGAAAAATAGCAGTTTTCAGGCAGACACTATTTAATATTTCCATATCCTTTTTCCTGTTTAGTTACGCATATAATCACCCAAAGACGATAGTTTCAACATATCCAACCGTGCATCGTAACCGACATTTAGCCGTTTGAGGTTGTACGAAATAAAATACCCGGTTTCATCTTCCTGAATCTCGTAGGTGGCGGGGCTTGCCTGCTTGCTCGCTTCATTCATGTGGATAAGGCTTAACAGGTAGGTATCGTCGTTGCAATAAATGATAACCGTCGGAGCAGGTTCACACTTTCCCAATTGCCGACCAATACGGACAAATCGAATGGTCTGCCCGATGCTTCGATGTATTTTTCTTCTTTCATGGAATTACTTTTTTGATGGGTTAAGTAACTGTTCCACGTCGGAAGTCTTGTAATAACATTTGCGCCCGATTTGGGAATAAGGTAGTGTTCCGCCATCCCTGTACGATTGCAATGTTCTTTGAGAGATTTGCAGAAGCCCGCAGACTTCCATGTTGTTCATCCATTTTTCGGTGAGCTAAAGGTTCTTAATTTTCAATTACTCAGAATACCGTTCTGGAGATTATACACCTGCCCCGCTTTTTGCGCTACCCGTTTGGCATGAGTAACCATCAGCAAGGTACATTTTTCGGAAGCATTGACAGCAAGTAACAAATCTGTGATCCGATCGGCATTGACAGCATCAAGCAAACCGGTCGGTTCGTCGGCGAGCAACAGCCGGGGTTTCATGATGAGCGCCCGGCAAATAGCCACACGTTGACATTCACCTCCTGACAGCTGTTCCGGATATTTGTGTACGTGCGCTGCAATACCGGTGGTTTGCAACAGGTAATCAGCCCGTTCCTCTTGTTCTTTTGTTGTTTGTCGTTGCCCTGCCAACGCAGGCAAGAGAATATTTTCCCTGACTGTAAACTGCGGAAGCAACCGGTGATCCTGAAATATAAATCCGATGCTGCGGTTACGGAATTGCGCCCGCGCCATATCATCCATGTTATTGACAACAGTTCCATCGAAGAGATATTCGCCACTTTCGGGACGCAGCAAAGTGCCAATAACCGAAAGCAAGGTGCTTTTGCCCGATCCTGACGGACCAGTAATAGCGATCACATCGCCATGCTGCACATCGAGCGAAAGCCCGCGCAGGACTTCATTTTTTTGTATTCCATCGGGATAAGCGACGGATATCTGTTTTAGTTGAATGAGGGGAACCATATTTCAAATTTATTTTCCACCAAAACAAAACAGTGTTCCTTTGGCGGTAAGAATATAAAAACGACCACTAATCACGGCAGGTGATGCAGCAATCTGCTCGCCGATATCATAACGCCATTGCAGGAGACCTGTTTTCCTGTCCAAAAGATAAACCACACCGCTACGGCTGCATGCCAACACATGTTTACGTGTCAGCACGGGTGAACTTTCACCAGTATCGCCGATAAGGAACTTCCAAAGTTCTGCACCCTTAGTAGTCATCATACGCAGATGTTTGTCAGAACCATAAAAAACAATTTGCCCGTCGTTGACAGCCGGAGTCGAAAGAAAAGCATTGTCTTCACCTTTGCTGTTTCGATATAAGGTATCGACCTTCATTGCGTCAAGGCCTATCGCATAGATCGTACCATTATAGTCGCCGATATATGCCGTGTTATTATCAATGGCCGGCGAAGCAGGCACATAAGCAACCAATTGGAGCGAGTCGGTCATCACGCCTCTCAGCACATCGACTTTCCGCACCAGTGCATCACAACCGCCGAATACGGCAAACCTTCCCGACGATGCTACTGCCCCGTTGATGTAATAATTGGACTCGAAACGGCTGATGAGTGTTCCTGTTGCAGCATCCAGACAATAAAGGTAATAATCGTAACTGCCGAACAGGACATAACGCCGGCCGCCTTCCCCTATGATATTGGCCGAACCGGATAACTGTCCCTCTGTTTCATATTCCCAGAGGATCTTTTTGGTACGTAACGACAAAGCCGATAGTGTACCATCGATACGGGCAACGTATAGCACAGAATCATATACCATCAGAGGAGCTTCCACAGCAGTGGCAAAATCGTATTCGAAAACCGGCTGTCCGTCTGTGCCCATGCCTGTAATCTTTCCACGCCTGTTGCACCAGTACACCGTTCCTCCCAAAACCACAGGCGATGAAACGGAACGAACTTTATGTTCCACTGTCCAGAGAAGTTGCGGTTCGGAAGGAATATCAACCGCTGCATATCCCTGCAAAGAGCTATTTCCCCGGAATGAAGGCCAGGATAAAAATGCTTCGCGACTGCTCCCGGAATAGTCGCATCCGATGAACAGGAGTGAAAAAAGAAAATATATTGCGAACCGTGTCATTGGATTAACCCGTATTTTGTATTTTCCAAAAATAGTGTATTTAAGTTATATTTTCAAATACAACGCCCCTGTCGGACAAAGCTTCGCTATCCCGTCCGGTACATTCTTTTCGTTTCCCGCAGGAAGCACCACTTCCATATCGAAACCGCGTCCCGAAAAGGTAAAGCCATTGGTGGTGGTGTACACACACAGTCCACAAGCGATGCATTTAGCAGGCTCGTGGTACAGGTTACCATTAATATGGCGACGTTCGACCATACGGTTGCTCTGACGGTTGTAGGCGTTGCTTTTGCAATTGAGTGTAGTGGCATCATCGCGTAGACGGCAATCCGTTTTACTATTACAATCGCAGAAAAGACAACGGGTTTTATTATTTTCCAAACCGGTCGTCCGGTATATTTCTATTTCTTTCTCCGTCAATTTGGGAAATGATGAATTAAACGGCTTGATACCTATACCTTTTGAAATACTTGCGCTAAGTTGATGATCTACTTTTGCAGCAAACATTCTCCCTTCTTCGACTTGGCGTGCAGGCTGTTTGGTTTTGGTGATAAAGGTGAAGTTACCGGATTGACCTGTACCAGTTCCTGTTTGTACGTCTATCATTACGTCAAAAACATCTTGCCCGGGAACGCCTTTCATCATTTTGAGGCCGGAGGCTTCAAGCGCTTTTAACTCATATTCCACTATATCGGCCGGCGCTTTTCCACTTTCAATATAAGGGAGCAAGAAGTCACCGGCAGGTTCGGCAATGGTGACATCGTACCCGAGCCGCATCAACTCGTGGCCAATAGCCAATCCGGCAGGCGACGAGTTACCGACGGCTACTTTTTTCCCGTTGGCGGGCGCTTTGGCAGGAGGTATTATTTCCTTTTCATTCCACACCAACTGTTTCTTTATTTCGCGGATTTCAACCGTTGTATCGACTTGGTTGCGGCGACATATCTTTTCGCAGGGGGCATTGCATATGTAACAAAGCGTGGCAGGGATCACCAGTGTATTGCGCAACAATGCCAAAGCTTCCGTATCATTACCGGCTTCGTATAGCCGATTCATAGCGGCGATATCCAAACTGCCCGGACAAGCGACCCTGCAAGGAGCCTCGCAATCGGCACGATGGTCGCTTAACAGCAATTCGAGTGAGGTTTTTCGTAAGGCAATTACTTCGTCGCTATTGGTGTCAATCTGCATTCCTTCTATCGGGAGAGTCGTACACGAAGGTATCACCTGTCCGTTACGCATGTCCTTCACCACACAAACCATGCACGAAGATTTGTGAACGGCTCCTTTGGCGTAACACAACCGGGGAATATCAATGCCGATGCGTCCGGCGGCTTCGATCAGTGTTTCGCCCGGAAGCGCTTCAACAGTTTGGTTATTGATTTGAATAGTCATTGGAATGTTTTTCGACAGGATTTACAGGATTAACAAGATTTAGATACTAAAGATCACATCAATTCTGTAAGTACTGCTTTTATTTTATTTTTACTTTCCTGATCGCATCATAATTACACGCTTCAATACACAATCCGCATTTGACGCAGGCAGATGTATCGATGACTGGGATTTCATAAGGAATATACGGAATAGCATCCACAGGACATACTTTGGCACATTTGGTACAACCGATGCAGTTATCGTTGATTTCGTAACGGATCATTCCCGTACAGGTTCCCGTGGGGCAAACACCGCCGATGTGCGCTTCGTATTCGTTGCGGAAATATTTCAAGGTAGTGAGCACCGGATTGGGCGCTGTTTTACCCAGGCCACACATGCTGGCACGCTTGACATCGTGTGCCAGCCGTTCGAGTTGATTGATGTCGCCCATCGTGCCGGCGCCCGAACATATCTTTTCGAGCAGATCAAGCATCCGCCGGATACCCACGCGGCAGAATGTACATTTGCCGCACGACTGTTCGCAGGTGAAGGTTAGGAAATACCGTGCCATGTCTACCATACAGTCTGTATCGTCAAGCACCACCAACCCACCCGACCCCATCATGGCACCCAATTTGGTGAAGGCATCAAAATCGACTTCGAGGTTGCAAAGTTCCGCAGGGATGCATCCCCCGGAAGGGCCTCCGACCTGCACCGCCTTTAACTGACGGTCATTTTCCACGCCACCACCGATGTCGGACACAATTTCGTTAAGGGTAATGCCCATTGGAACTTCAATCAACCCGCCGTTGCGGATTTTCCCGGCAAGGGCAAATACTTTTGTTCCCTTACTCCCGGTAGTACCAACTGTTTTGTAAGTATTGGCGCTTTCGCGGATAATGTAGGCGATCTGGCTGAACGTTTCGACGTTGTTGACCAATGTGGGCAAACCATTCAAGCCTTTGGCAGCAGGAAACGGCGGCCGTTGTTTCGGAAAACCACGTTCACCCTCAATGGAGGCGATCAGGGCTGTTTCTTCACCACAAACAAAAGCCCCTGCACCTTCGAATACGGAAATATCGAACGAAAAATTGCTATCCAATATAGATGCGCCCAGTAATTTGTTTTCGCGGCATAAATCCAGTGCTTTGCGTATGCGGGTGACTGCAAGCGGGTACTCGGCACGGATGTAGAAAATGCCTTTGTCCGCGCCCACAGCGTAAGCAGCAATCAACATCCCTTCGATGACGCGGAAAGGGTACGACTCCAACAGCATCCTGTCCATGAACGCACCGGGATCACCTTCGTCGCCGTTGCAAACGACATGTTTTTGCGAAGAACCGGATGCAGCAACAACTTCCCATTTCCGTCCCGTGGGAAAACCTCCGCCACCACGCCCGCGAAGGCCACTTTCGAGCACTTCCCGGATAACATCGCCCGGCTTACTTTGCAGGGTTTTCTGTAAGGCTTCGAAACCACCATGAGTGCGATATTCGTCGAGATCGAGCGGCGTCAGTTCACCGTAACCGGCCGTGGAGATATGACGTTGCTTTGCGAGGAAATTATTGATTACGGCCGTCCGTTGAGCGGGAGGCGTCCAGATGACATTATCCCAAGTCTGATCGGTATGCCAGTTGTCAATATGGTTAAGCAGGGTATTTTTGAACCTTTTCAGCTTACCGGCGGGTTTGAAATGTTTGAGCAGGATTTCCTTGATTTCCGTTGCCTTCACGTTTGGGTAACGTGTCAGCTCGCCACCCGCATCCACTATATCGATCAACGGCACCTTTTTGCAGACACCCACGCATCCCACTACTTTAATGTCTACCTGTATCCCCAGTTCACCGGCAGCAAGTTTCAACTCGTCGTTGATAGCCGCCGAGCCGCTTGCCATACAACACGAACCCAACCCGATACGAACCTCGCCGGGAACCTGCTGTGCCAACTTTTTGGAAACGGACTTCGTTTCGGCATCAGCTTTTTGAAGGAAATCGGTAATGATTTCCCGTACACGTCCCGGAGCTACATGCCCGTATGTTTTTTCATTGATCTGCACTACGGGCGCCAATGTACAACAACCAAGACAAGCCACCTTTTCGACTGAAAATAACATATCCGGCGAAGTGACACTCCCTTCGGGTATCTTCAATTCACGGACAAAAGCATCGTATACATTTCCGGCGCCTTTCACATGACAAGCCGTTCCGACACACACCCGGATGATATGTTTCCCGGCAGGCGCGTGTCGGAATTGTGCATAAAACGTCGACACACTGACGATTTGTGCACGATCGATTTCCGTCCGTTGCTGTATCCGTTCGAGGGCATCCCACGGAAGATAATTGAAAGTCGCCTGTATTGCCTGCAACAAAGGGATGATACGGTCGCGCGTAGTACCGATGCGGTCGATGATGCCGTCCGTTTGCGCTGCAATATCAGGAATGATGGTATTTGAACAGTTACAACTCACTTGGTTCTATTTTTTGACAGGATTAACATGATTGCCTTACGGCGAGCTAAAGGTTTACATGACAAAAATGTAATTTTAGATTATCGCGAACGCTATGCTGAATGAAAGTTAAACTTAGAAACGGGTTACAAACAAATTACTTCGGTTTTGAATTTCTACTTCGTGCCTTTGAGTCTTTGTGGCTGATAAATTGCCACGAAGGCACTAAGACACAAAGGCAATATGAAACAAATCTTTATAATATTAGCATATCCCAAAATCTTATTAATCTTGTAAACCTTTAGCTCGGCGAAGCCAATCCTGTCACATTAATCTTCTATATAAATTTCGCCAATCATATACAACCGGCATTGTCCACTGATTTCAACCCGGTCATTCAGGTATTTGCAATTGACATATCCACGGCGTGCCGATAATTGAATGGCAGACATTTCGTCCTTTCCCAATCGGGTTGCCCAGTAAGGCGCAAGCGTCGTGAAAGACGAGCCGGTCACAGGGTCTTCATTGATACCTGACTGCGGTGCAAAGAACCGGGACACAAAATCGACATCATTGCCTTTGGCCGTGACAATGACGCCCCGTGCTTTGAGTTTTGCTATTTCTTCGAGACACGGTATCAATTGTTGCACTTGGTTTTCATTGTCGAAAACAAGCATAAAATCTGTTTTTCCTTTGAATGCAGCTACCGGTCGTATTCCAAAACACCGGGCAAGTTCACCGGATAGTTCGACAGGCGCCAATGTATCCGCCGGAAAATTTAATGTAAGGTGCCTGTTTTGTTTCGTTACGGTCAGTTCGCCACTTTTTAGCGAAGTAAAACGGATAGTATCGCCCGTATGGTTTTCGTATTCAAACAAAACATAAGCCGCCGCAAGGGTTGCATGGCCACAAAGATCGACTTCGACAGTCGGGGTGAACCACCTAATTTGGTATTGCTCCCCCTGTTTCACGTAAAATGCGGTTTCAGCCAGGTTGTTTTCCATGGCGATATCCTGCAAAAGGCCGTCGCTTAACCAATGGTCGAGCGGGCAAACGGCAGCAGGGTTTCCGGCGAAAACCTTACCGGCAAAAGCGTCGATTTGATAGATTTTTTGTTTGAGCATGAACTCCTACTTTTTAGCCACGCAATAAATATTCTTATCCGACCGTACCACCATTTTCCCATCCGTAAAGGCAGGAGTAGCAAATGTTTTCTCCCCGGTTTTCACGGTGTTGATCAAACGGCATTCCTTATCGGCCGTGAGGATATATAGGTTTCCGGTGGTATCGAAAATATAAAGCTTTCCTTCGACAATCATCGGCGAGGAATAGAAGGTGTTGTCCAGTTCGTGCACTTTGTTTTCCGCGCCGGTCTTGGCATCGCGGCATACCAGCGTACCGTAGGTAGTGGCTACAAACACGCACGACTGGGTGGCTGCCGTGCTGGAGGTTTCGGGCAGGAAATCGTTGTTTTCCCACAGGGTTGTGCCGGTTTTGGCATCAATAGCGATTAATGTGGAGTATTCGCTGGCGCCGAAGATGATGCCGCCTGCTTGCGCCGGGCTGGAACCGACTTCGCCGGTCATGCATTTCACCCGCCAGTATTCTTCGCCGTTGGCCGGGTTATAGGAAGTGATGTTGGGCGTTCCCATGATCACCAGTTCGGTACGGTTACCCGTGTTGGCGACGATCGGCGAAGCCCATGCTATCTTGTCGGCGGTGCGTGCCTTACTCCATTTCTCAGCGCCTGTCGCAGCATCGAAAGCGTATACTTTGCCGCCATTGCCTTGATCGTACTGCACATAAAGGATACCGTTGTATATCAACGGTGACGAGGCATAGCCATAATGATTGTCGGGAACGCCAAGATTTTTCGCCCAGAGGCGTTTACCCGAATGGTCGGCAGCGATGAGGTCGCCGGTAGCAAAAATAGCGCAGACAACGTTGGCATTGGTAGCCACGGTAGATGCCGCCAAACCGGTGTCCTCCGTCGTTTTAGGCATTTGCGAAGGCGAACCTGTAATATTATCGGCTTTCAGGCTCCAGAGCAAAGCGCCGTTGGCGAGGTCGTAACAAAACAGCTCGCGGGCATCATTGTCGGCGGCTGTGATGAAAACCTTGCCACCGTTGATAACAGGCGAATTGTAGCCTTGACGGGCAACAGACGTTTTCCAGAGGATATTTTTCCCTGCCGCAAGGTCGAAATCAGTGGGAATGTCTTTAGCCGCACTGATGGCCGATCCGTTATTACCACGGAAGCCATTGTGCGTTGCTTTGGAGATAACCGCTTCCGGGGCAGGAGCAACCGGTGTTTCTTCCGGGACAGAAGGTACGGAAGCCGGCGTTTCGGCAGAGGTCTCTTGCCCGGCTTCTCCGGCAACCGGGTCTGATATTTCCGCTATTTTCCCTGTATCATCCGCTGCGACAGGTGTAATGTCGGCTACAAGTTCCGGTTCGGTATTTTTATCAACTGTAGAAGTGGTCGTATCAGCAACAGCCACGACTTTTACGCTGCCATTGTCCATGCTGTGTTGCGAAATGAAGGCTACCGCCAGCGCAATAACGATCAGCCCAACGCCGCCATACGTAACGTATTTGCGCGATAATGTCTTGACAACCCACTCGTCCAACCGGTCGAAATCCTTTTCGGGAAGATTTTTGTACGAAGCATACAAAAACCGCAGGGAGACGATCAATATCAACGAAGCTGCCAACAGTATGTACACGCCAATGCGCACCTGCTCCTTACCGGTGAAATAGACCTTTCGCGCCAACATGTCGAGGTCGCGGATTTGCTGCTGCAAAAGCTGGTTTTCGGGATCGGCATCCAACTGTTCTTTCAGGGCAGTCAAAGCCGGAGTGTTCAAAGCGTTAGCCTTTTTGTATTGTACGTAATTCACCGTAAGCATCACGGCAAATACCACCACAAAAAGGGCTGAAACGATGGAACAATTTCTCCACAATGTTTTCATTGATGATTTATATTTTTTGGACAGGATTTACAGGATTAACATGATTAATAAAACTCGGAAAATAATCATGTTAATCCTGTAAATCCTGTTGATGATCTTCTATTTTCATTGTCGCTGGATTATTCTGCGGACAATAAGTAAAACATCTTCCACATGAAACACAATTACCTTTGTCAATGGTGTAACGCAGACGGCTACGTTTGAGGGACAGGCTCAACAACACAATGCCGATAACTAATCCCATAAAACCACCTACGATACGACTTCCTATTTTGAATTGACCGCGGACAACTTCGGCTTGTGCCAATAAATCGTCCAATACACCGCCTTGCGAATAGAATGCCTGTGCCTCGAAGCTTTCCGTTTCAGACGGATTAACTTCGTGTTGTTTGATGATTGCGGCTTGTTTGACTACTTTGTTCGACTGGCTGAGCGTATCGCTTACTGCATTTCCTGCCACTGCACCAATAGCGATCATCAGCGGGAGGAACAAGATATAAACAAGGATACGCCGGACACCCTGTGCACGGGTTTCTTTCGCCTTGTTCGTGTAAGGTGGCAATATGGCATCGCTGGGACATGATGAAACACACAGGTCGCAATTGATACACGGTTGTTTGGTAATCTCCACATGGTTGTACGACAGTTTGGAAAATATTTTCAGGAGCGCCCCGTACGGACAAAGGAAACGGCAATAGGGACGTCCCGTGAAAACGGCAATGACAAGCAACCCTATCCCGAAAAGGATCAATCCCATTTCGCCGCTGAAACGAAAGAAACCGACAAAAGGATCGAAACGGCAAACGAGGAAGCTGCTGTGGGTGACGGCAAACAGGATGGCAAGGCTGAGGTAAAGCCATGGAATAATGCCCAGCATGCGGCTGACAGCTTTGGATAAGGGATAGTTTTTTACATGTATTAAATCCTGTAGAGCGCCAAACGGGCAAACCCCGGAACAAAACACACGCCCGAACAGCAAGGCGAAGGCAAGCGGCAAGAAGAATATAGCTAACACCGACCAGGGAATGGAATAGGAATTGTCCGCCAATGCCAATGCTACATTTTGTAACGAACCAACGCTGCAAACGCATCCTTTGCGGTAAAGTCCGAAATAAACCAACGAAACTACCGAGATACCGATGATCCATTTCCGCGAACGCCGGCGTAACACCGCCCATACTGCCACACAAAGCATGGCAAAGAGCATCGCCACGTCGAGCATTTCCATAAGAACTCCCGCAGGCAAGGCATATCCCTGTTGCGGATAGGTATAACCCGACTCGAAGTCGGGCTTGGGAAAACGTTGCGCATCCGTAGCCAATGCAACGAATAACAGCAATACGATGGTTATGAACTTCTTCATCGTCATGCTTTCAGCGAATAACCCACCGATGCCGGTATCCGGCGGATGGCATTCGACGGGCAAACACGGGCAATGGCGCAATCGTTGCAATTGGTACAGACGTCCTGCTTGATCTGCATGTAGAGCGAGCCGTTGCCAAACGAGCCGCACCCTTTCACGCATTTGGCGCAACCGTTGCAGAGGTCTTCGTCGATGGTGTATTCGAAATAAGGGTCTTCAACAAATTTCCTTTGGATAGCCCCGGTAGGACACATCGCATTTTCAGCGCCGGTGGTAAGGTTTTTCACATTCTGGCGGAAATATCCCCCGCAAAGGTCGCAATACCCGCACACTGTATTGGTATGGACGCATTTTGCCGCCGATACTTTCAGAACGCAGCTCGTTTCGCACAGGTTACACTGTACGCATTTCGAAGGGTCGATCTGCCACACATGCTCGCGGGCAGCGGCATCGCGCAGGCCGAGATAACCAGCCGTACCTGCCAACATCACGGCCGCTCCTCCCGAAAGACACTGTTTCAAGAATTTAGCCCTTGTGATGATTTTATTGTTTGTTTCGTTTTCCATATCAGATGGTTTGATCTTCAAATTTAATCATTCATATTCAAAAATCCGCACCGTATTTTTATACGCCACAGTCAATGTATTTCCTTCGCTAGCGATCAATGGTGCAACGCTTCCACTTGCCAACTGTTTGTTCGAAAGCAAGGTTCCGAGGTAAACACCTTTTGTACTGAATACACTTGAACGGGATATTCCTTTTTCGGCAGTAAACAAGTCGCCCCGTTTCGTGATAACGATACCACAAGGATTGCAGCATCCTGCAAATGACCCTTCACTTGTACCACGACTGCCGAACGTATCAATAGGCTTTCCATCGAGGGTGTAACGCTCGATTTTATGCAATCCGGGGTTGGCGCAATACAAGGTATCGTTGGCTACCGTTATCGCAAACTGGTAACCGGGAACGACAAATCCAGCCGGGCTTTTGATTTGGCCTTCCATGGCGCCTTCCGTTGAAAAACGCCAGATCAGTTTGTTGTTCGTGTCGGTTACATATACTTTTTCGCCGACAACAGCCAGTTGCCCGAAGATCGAATGGTCGTCACAAGCTTCCCAGCAGCCAATTGGACTCAACCCAGTGTTGTATACCTTCACCGATGCCGGATGCAGCACATACACACGGTCGCCTGAAACCCGTATATCCATGATTTCATCGCCGGTGACGATCGACTTTGTTTGCTTGCCTTGCAACGTATAGGAATACAAGGCCGTATCCAAGGAAACGTAGACCGTTTCACCCCGAAGAGCAATGGCCCCCGGCTCAAACGGCAACTCAAACGAGGATTGTTGTTTGCAGTTTGTGAACCTGATTTGCGGTTCTTCGGCGGAAACCTGTTCCAGAACCACTTCCGGATCGTGTTTCAGGCTTTTCCACACAAACACGGCAAAACCCACAATGACCACTAGGACGATAAGGTTTGATATTTTAAATAATCGCTTGGTTGACATGGTTTAATTAATTTTCAATGCAACAATATGATGTGCATCCCTTACGATAAGATGCCCGTCAGCATATGCCATCGGGCCCCAGGCATCTATGCCTTCGAGGATCGATTGGCTTTTAAGAAGCTGAGGGTTCTTGTCTCCCAGTTGGTACACACACAACTCGCCTTCTTCTTTGAAGATATATAGCTGATCATTGATGATCATGTATGGCCCCAGACCAAAACGTTCATCCGCACCGGATGCCCATGATGGAGTCCGCGGATTGTCCGGCGAATAAGCAACCAACCGGTTACGCATGCTGCCGCCGTCTTTGGGTAACACGGTGTAAAGCTTATTTTTGTACAGCAAAGGCGTCTGCTGTTCGCTGGCGGCTCCCTCGTTGGCTTTGTATTGCAAGGTAGTCGTGGCTGTGAATTTTCCACCCGACTGTGCAATATTTAGCACCGACGCTCCTGCACCGTATCCCGCAACAAGGAAAAGATTGTTGGCGCTCAATTGCAACGGAGAGGGAGCAATGACGGCAGGCGCCCACTTCTCGGCTGTCCACAGGAGCTTGCCCATATCGGCAGGTTCGGCGGAAATACCGCACATCCCGCCAATGGCCATGTACACATACGTCCGCTTGCCGGCCAACATCATCGGTATGACGGACGAATGCGACATCTTGTATGCTTTGTCATTGGGTGTTTCCCAAACCACTTCGCCGGTAGCGCAATCCACGCCGATCAATAAAGCTTTGCCGCCGGTGGCGATCACCGCTGTTTCATCGTCAATCAACGGACACTGACCGGTATACCAGAAAGGGATTTCCGTCTCATACTTTTTTTCGACATCCAACGTCCAGCGCAAGTCACCGGTAACAGGATCGACACACATCACATGTCCACGCGGGCCGACAGTAACCAGATATTTGTCCGTAACGGCGGGAATAGTACGAGAAAAACCGTGGTTCCGCTTCATCGGCACACGGTACCAGCGCCGCCACAATTCTTTTCCATCGGTAAGGTTCAGACACCGCAGCATGTCGGAACTCAATTTTTCATCGTAATCGAGGATATAGACCCGCCCGTTGTAGATGGCCGGGGCAGCATGACCTTCACCACCTGTTTCCAAAGTCCAGACAACAGGATATGCATCATTGGGAACCGTAAGCTTCGCTGTAGTAAGAATATTTGTATAATTTTCACCCCTGAAACGCGACCATTTACCTGTAAGTCCTTGAACCGGTTCTACATCATACTTCATAAAAAACTCACCTATTCGAACATCGTCGACTGCACGGGCCAACGACGCCGGACGCTCGTCGGCGCCGGGCTCACGAGTGATCATACCGGCGTACGAGTCGTACGAAAGCCACCAGACAAATACGCCCGTGTATGCGAACACGAGCAGTATGGTGATGGCTGTAATGGTCTTTCGGTTCAAAGGGATTATTGTCTAAAATTGTTTTTTACTTAATAAAAAAGGTGTTTAAGCCTAATAACTTACACACCTTTCCAAAAATAGGTTTATAATTTATGAGTCTACGAGTCCTTTCTTGGAAATTATTCCAATTCTTTTAGTCACAAAATAGATGTAACAAATTGTGTCAATGAACTTTTGCGATCATTTATTTCAGATTGTACACCATCAATGCCTCGCCATGACGGACATACAGCCGCCCATTGTCGATCACCGGGTGTGCCCAGTAGGGACCGCTACCCTTAGGCACTTTAAACTGGCTTACGATGTCAAATTTATCGACTGTAGGCTTCACCAACCCTATGTAACCGGCTTTCTCGTCGTAACAATAAAGCATGCCATCAGCGGCAATAATCGAACCTTTACCTTTACCCTGCCACGGCTCTTCGTAAAGCGTATTTCCGGTTTCCCAATCCACGCAACACCAGTTGCCTTTACTATTGTTCTCCCAGTTCGACCCGTAGAGTTTGCCATCTACCAGCACAACATGTCCGTGATGTGTATCAAGCACATCGTTACGCCATGCGACGGTTACATCCGTGGCATCGGCATTGAGTTGCACCTGCAACGATCCGGCATTA
>JAVBSH010000046.1:0-5909 GCA_031547085.1 Bacteroidales bacterium | reverse complement strand
TGTATTTCGCCATTGGCCATCGGGCCGACATCGAGCAAGAGGTTGCCGCCATACCCGGCAGCACGTACCAGCAAATGTACCAGTTCCTTTTTGCTTTTATATTTGGTGTCCAATATATTGTAGCACCATGAGCCATTGATGGTGGTGCATGTTTCCAATGGCATTCTCTCCGACACCGCCTGTCCGCTCAATCCTGCCTTGTTTTCGCCAGGAAGGTCATGTTCGAATATCTGGTAATCCTCGCCTTCGATCGGGGGCAGGTGGTGGTTGTTAGCGATCAGGCATGCCGGTTGCAACCGGTGGATCAAGCCGTAAATCTCATTATAATGCCAGTCGACTGCGGTGGTGTGGTCGGTGCGGTTTTCGTGTGCTGTCTGGTCCCAATGCCCATCGAACCAGATACCGCCGATAGGTCCGTATTCGGTCAGCAGTTCGGTCAGCTGGGCTTTCATGAATTCGATGTATGCCGGCCAATTACTGGGGCCTGTACGGCCTGTTCCTTTCCCGGTACGGCCTGTTTGCCATTGGTAGTCGTCACGCGCCCAGTCGACAAGCGAATAATACAGGAACAGTTTGATGCCCTGTTTCTGGCACTCGGCAGACAGTTGCCTAATGAGGTCCTTGGAATAGTGGGTATTGGTGATCTTCCAGTCCGACTGTTTGGTATCCCAGTTGCTGAATCCTTCGTGATGCCGCGAGGTGAAGGTAATGTATTTCATCCCGGCGTTTTTGGCAATGCTTATCCAGGCAGCCGCATCAAAATCCTGCGGATTGAACACATTGATCAGCCTTTTGTAATCTTTTACCTTGATGGATTCGTTGTTCATGATCCACTCGTTGTGGGCTAGCACACTGTATACCCCAAAATGGACAAACATCCCGAACCGGGCTTCTTCGAACCAGCGCCGGGCTATAATGTTTTCAGGGCTTGGGGTATACTTGGTTTGAGAATAGGTTGTTTGGAATAACAAACAACATACAAGAGTGATTAATACAGCTTTCATATTGATTTTATTTTTTTATGATTATCTGGTTTGATGCCTAAAGAGGGTAAAATAGCTCAAAGATGTCTCCAATTCTACGGTCTTGTTTTCGGCGTAGCCTTCACTTTTTCGATCAGCGCCGCAAGCTTTTCCACTTTGTCGGGATGCTCCGCTGCAACATTATTGCGTTCGCCGATATCTTCCGCCAGGTTATACAGTTGCGGGTCGGGGCTGCTGCCCGATTCAATACGCGTATCCGACCAGTAAGCTGCACCTTGGGAAGGAACGATATATTTCCAGTCGCCTTCAATTACCGAAAGTGCTGGTACACCTTGCTCCATGGCATATTCGCGTCCTTTGGCATCCTTACCCAGCCACGCTTTCAGTTGGTTGAAACTGTCGGAAGCGTCATCGCCTGTGATTTTCTGCCCGGTAAGCGCTGCAAAAGTAGCGTACGTATCCACCTGCGATATCAACGCCGGAGAATCTTTGCCTTTGGCTACGCCACCACCCGGCCAACTGACAATAAACGGCACACGTGTACCGGCATCGAAAGAGCTGTACTTGCCACCACGGAGCGGTCCCCATGGCTTATGATTACCGAGGAGCTCCACTGCCTGGTCCTTGTAACCATCGTCCACTACTGGCCCGTTGTCGCTGGTGAGGATCACAATGGTATTTTTTGTCAAACCGTTGCGTTCCAAAGCATCCAATACCTGGCCTACGCTCCAGTCGAATTGCAGGATGGCGTCACCACGGGGTCCCATGCCGCTTTTGCCTACGAATTGTGGATGTGGCCAACGCGGTACATGAATATCGTTGGTGCCAAAATACAGGAAGAAGGGTTTATCCTTGCTGCGTTCAATAAAAGCCACGGCCTTCGAGGTAATGCTGTCGGCAATGAATTCATCCGTCCACAGGGCGCTCTTGCCACCTTTCATGTAACCGATACGGCTGATACCGTTCACAATGGCCTGGTCGTGTCCCACACTGGGATGCAGATTGGTAAGTAACTCCGGATGATTCCGTCCGAGCGGTTCGCCTTCGAATGGCGTTTTATAACTTACTTCTACCGGATCGGAAGGGTCGAGGCTCACAATACGCTGGTTCTCCATGTACACGCAAGGCACACGGTCACCGGTAGCCGCCATGATATACGAATAGTCAAAGCCTAATTCCTTGGGGCCGGGGGCGACGTATTCGTTCCATGCCTGATTTCTATCCGCACCCAGCCCAAGGTGCCATTTACCCACGGCAGCCGTGGTGTACCCCGCCTTTTTGAGCATGTTGGCTACATTAGCCTGTTCCGGCTTGATAATGGACGGCGCATCACCCGTGGCCACATGAGTATCATTGCGGCGGAAAGCGTATTGCCCCGTAAGCAATGAGTAACGCGACGGGGTGCTGGTAGATGCCGTGGCATGTGCATTCATAAACCGCACACCCGATGCCGCAAGACGTTCTACATTGGGCGTTTTGATGGTAGTGGCGCCATAAGCGGAGAGATCTCCATAACCGACGTCATCAGCTAAGATGATAACGATATTGGGTTGCTTGGGCTTGGCTGCATCAGCGCCACAAGAGGCAAAACCACAGGCGGCAACGCCTAATAAAGGAAAATATTTGTTCATGATGTTATTATTGTTATTTTTCTGTGCTTTGCGCTAATTGTTAAATATTCATTATTCATGCGAATCAAGGGTTGAAAAATACGCTCCCAAATGTCCCTTCGGGACATTAGGTAAATATTGGGACATACGTTAAAAAAATGAATACCCCCAATCGAAACCTTATTACCTTTATTGATACCAGATCAAAAAGCGTAAAGGTTATTTGCGCACGATCCCTAATAACCATTGATGACAGGCATCAATATATGCATATCGTTTCAGTGTGTCTGGTATTCTGCATGGTTTGGACAATGAAGTCTTTTAGACGGCTTGCAGCGTCTTTCAGTTTTTTATTCAATCGGAAACCAACCCAGATCATTTTGCAGGTATTTTGTGGACACACCCCAAAATGTATTATCAATCCATTTTTTCACTCTGTTACTATCACAGCCGCTCTATTGCTGGAAATACCTCTTTTCTTTTTAGTAAAGAGGATTTGAAGAACCTCGCTTGCGACCGGGGCGGGGTTGCCTTTGTCTGATTCCTCAAACAAATACCAAAATATACAACAAATAGTAATGCCGCTGATTGGCACGATCAAACTATGCAAAATATATATCATTGCTTGCAAAATTGATATCAACAAATAAGATGATATTTTACTTGATTTGCACAAATCAAATTCGTTAAAGTAATGAAAAGAACATACATTTTTTATGCAATCTTTTTTTTCGTATGCAATATGCAAATGATTGCACAATCGGTTAGTGCAACCAAGAAGGAATCAAAAATTGATGTACTTATTGGAAATAAGTTTTTTACAAGCTATATCTTTTCCGAAGATGAAAAATATCCATTCTTTTTCCCGGTAAATGGTCCGGCGACGGGCGGTAGTGTCACTTCTATGCGAAATGCCGAATACCCGCACCACAGTTCCCTCTTTTTTGGATGCGACCGCGTAAATGGAGGCAATTACTGGCAGGAAGGATTGGAAAGAGGGCAAATCCGTTCGAAAGGCCCCGAAATTATAGAAACAGGAAAAGACAAGGTGGTAATTACCGACGAATGTTTTTGGCAACGTCCTGGCGCTGATGCTCCTATGAAGGATACGCGCAAAATAACAATTACAGTTCCCTCCGCAAACCTCCGCCAAATAGATTTTGAGATTACCCTCGAACCATTGATGGATGTGGAGATATTGCAAACCAATCATTCCCTGTTCAGCGGACGGATGGACCCGGATATCAGTGTGACTAATGGCGGAACAATGGTCAACGCCGAAGGTCAAACCGGAGAAAAAGGGACATTCGGCAAGGCATCACCATGGATGGATTGTTATGGCCAACGGGGAAAGGTGGTTGAAGGAATGGCAATCATGCAACACCCATCCAATATGGGTTTTCCTTCTCCATGGTTTACACGCGATTACGGGTTTTTCTCCCCAACTCCCATGTACTGGCCACCAAGTGGCGAAAAAAGCACAAAAATGAAAAAAGGTGAAGCGGTAACTTTGTGTTATCGTGTTCTGGTGCATACTGGCAATCATCAGGAAGCAGGTATAGCCGGCGCGTTTGAAAAATACAGAAATGAAGCATTACCCGCGAAATAGAATATGATACCATACGTCCAATGAAACTTCTTATGCCTTTCATGGTCAATTTTTGTGCAAAGTTAGATTGCTTCATCGCTCGTACCTCACGATTCGCAATGACGAACGGTTGCTCGTCATTGCGAGGTGGTAGCCGAAGCAATCTCAAATTTGAATGCACAAAACTTGGCGGCGTGAATTATAATTGAAGTGGCTGATGCAATCGTTTACAATTTTTGTAATTTACAAACAACACTAAAGAGGCTGTTCAAAAAGTCGAAAATGAACGTCATTGCGAGGAGGAACGACGAAGCAATCTATTAATAATAAGATGGATTGCTTCGCTATCGCTACCAATGATGAGCTGAAAACTAACTTTTTGAACAGCCTCTTTGTTGAATTCGAAAAATTAAACAATGAACTCGGCTGTGTAAGAAATAAAATATCAAATAATCCTTTTTTGTGAGGACAAACTTGCTAATATCAAGTACTCATTAATGTTAGGAGCGATGACAAAATAACATTCTCACCTTTTTTTGACAGGATTAACATGATTTACAAGATTATTCGCAACTTGTAAATCATGTTAATCCTGTCAAATGTTTAAATAATTTTGTTGGTATTCCTTATATGCAATTTTTCGTTAAAAATTAAGCGGCTATAATGCCGAAATTCAATAGTTCTTTGATCTTTTTTTGATTTAAAGCAGAGTTTGGGTTAATGCCGAACACGTCAATAAATCGCTCCAATAGCAATGTGTTATGATACATTGTTTTACTGTTTGCCATAGAGAAGCCATCTTTCTTAGCCTTTTCATCTGTTTGCTGATGTATTTTTGCCAGATTGACCGTGGTCAAGGCAGCGTTCCAATGGAAATCGAGTTTGTCTTGGCTTCTTCCCTGGCAATGGCACAATCCGGTGTATTGCTTTGCATCGCGGTAAATAAACTCGATTTTGAATCGCGAGCGGTAATATTTGAAGACCAAAGTAGCGGTCAACTGGGTATGGGTTGAGAAGTACAATTTTCGTGTTGCTGTTGGTTTCCCGTCCTTGAGAAAAATCACCAGCGCCAGCCGGATTGTCCGTTTGAAAGCCTTGCTGTAAACCACAGCGGAATACACCTGGTACTCCACTGTGGTTTCCTCCAGAGTAAAATGCGTCATGTTGGGATGTTTTGGATCCACCTTTCCATCGTATGTTTTTGGGCGTCCCTTGCCTTCTCTATTAGGCCCCTTGTAAAGGTATTTCAAATCGGCATCATCTCTCAGGCGGCTGATCAAATGCATGCCGGCGTCCCTTACCTGGTCAATGAAAGGCTTTTTGGAGAAATATGCATCGGCCAGCAGGTATTTGGAAAAATCCAACCATTCTTTGGCATGCTTCACTACCAGGCTGCCATAGTGGGAAAGCAGGTCGGTATCCTTTTCCTTGAGTTCAGCCGCAGATGGGCTTTGATAGGCTTTCAAGTGATAAGCGGCACCCGAAAGGACATCCACCACGGCAAAACCGCAAAGTTCGAGTCCCCATTTGGCTTTGCCGGCACAACCCGACCAGAAGTTACCCACCCCTGCGGTAAACTTACCTGACTTGCTGATATGACTTGGATCCATGGCTATAGCCAGAACCAGAGAAAGGTGTTCTTTCAACAGGGCAGTATTAAAAGCCAGAAAATCAAACTTTTTCTGGAAGCCTATCCTGAAATATTGTTCGCAGAATTTGCTGAAGCGT
>JAVBSH010000245.1:0-8735 GCA_031547085.1 Bacteroidales bacterium | reverse complement strand
GGGTGATCACTATTTCGCGGGCGCGTTTTGCAGTGGAATATCCGGCCAGTTTCATGCTGGTGGCATCGATGAATCCATGTCCGTGCGGATTCTATAACCATCCGGAAAAGAAATGTGTTTGTGCACCGGGTTTTGTACAGAAATACCTGAGCCGCATATCGGGCCCGCTTCTTGACCGTATCGATATACACATCGAAGTGGTGCCCGTGCCGTTCGATAAGCTTTCGGAGCAACGGGTGTCCGAGCCGAGCCATGTGATCCGGCAGCGGGTGATGGCTGCGCGCAACGTACAGAAGGAACGTTACACCGAATACCCGGGAGTGCATTGTAATGCACAAATGAATTCGAAAATGTTACGGAAGTATTGTACGATTGATACCGCCGGGCATAACATCATGAAAACAGCCATGCAGAAGCTCGGACTTTCAGCGCGCGCTTACGATCGTATCCTCAAGGTGTCGCGAACCATAGCCGACATGGAAGCATCGCCCGAAATCCAGGTGCATCACATAGCCGAAGCAATACAATACCGGAGCCTCGACCGTGATGGATGGGGAGCGTAAACAATTTTTGATTTTCGATTGATGATTATTAAAATTGTCATCAATCAAAAATCAAAAACTTAGCAAAGCGTTCTCATGAGCGTTAGCGAGTAATCAAAAATCAAAAATGAATTTGTCATGATTTGGATCATTGCAAAAAAGGATTTTCTACTGAATCTTATTTCGGCGCGTTTCATCATCGGGTTTATGCTGTGCCTGGTGGTGATACCTTTTACGCTGGTAGTGGGTGTCGACCGTTATAAGGACCAGGTGCGGGTGCACCAGGTGTACGAAAAGGAAGCGGAAAACGCCCAGAAAGAGATACGTGTTTATTCTCATGTGCGTCCCGAAATTATCGCCGCGCCCGAGCCATTGAGTATTTTCAGCCGCGGTATCAAAGGGAAACCATTTAATGTTAAATGTCAACTATTTATTGTTCCATATGTTTTTTTACTATCTTTGGAAAATATTACAGATCTGGAAGTAATAATGCTTCATAAAACTTAATCTAATTTGAATATGAGTAAAAATGTTAAAAGCAAAAAACAAAAATTGGCAGAAAAATTAGGTCTACAATTTGATGAGGTCGATGGTTTATTTAGTGAAGAGACCTTAAGTTCAATGGGTATGAGGGCTATCACAGGCGGGAGAGGGACTAATAGCACATGTACATACATGAATGTATGTACCTTTAATGATAGTGACTCTTGTCAAACCAGCTCTTCTAGTAGTTCTTCTAGTAGTTCTTCTAGCAATAGTGGTGGTTCCCCTAGTGATAGTGGTGGCTCTTCTGGTGATAGTGGTGGCTCTTCTGGTTCCGCAACATATAATGTGTGTATGCCGTAAATTTTTCCAATTGTAACAATTCGACCACAAGGCCGAATTGTTACAATTGATGATGAAAATAACAGGATAAAGTATATTTTTAGCTAAGAAAGACTATGTACAAACTCAGTAAATACAATTATTTTGTTGAATATAATCAGCGAATAATATGTTTTAATGGATTGACAGGGATAATATTTTCTGTATCTAAGGAAGAATATAAACAATTAATTATCTTATGGGATGATTTAGTGTTATTCCATATCCAATATAATAGCGTTTTTAATCGCTTTAAGGAATGGGGATTTATTGTCGATGATGAGATTAATGAAATTGACTTTGTAAAATTTAAAAACAAACAATCAGTGTTTTTAGATAGATTATATCGATTAATCATCATCCCTACTGAAGAATGTGTGTTTAATTGTTGGTATTGCTTTAATCATCAAGACGGAACGGGACATATGCAGAAAGATGTTCAAAATCGCATAAAAAAACATATCAAATTTATGATAGAAAAAGAAAAAATCACTGGATTATTTTTAGATTGGTTTGGAGGAGAGCCCTTAATGTGTTTTGACAAAGTAGTTTACCCTATAGCAAAATTTGCTTTAGAACAAAGTGAACAACATCGATTACCATACCGACATCATATAACTACCAATGCATACTTGATAACACCAGAAATGGTGAGAAAAATGAAGGAAATCAAATTGAATAGTTTTCAGATTACAATTGATGGTGATGAAAAACGCCACAATGCTATAAGGAATGTGAATGGTCGGCCTAGTTTTGCCCGTATTATGGAAAATATTGAATTACTATGTGAAAGCATGACAGATATTCAAATTATATTAAGACTAAACTATGATGAAAAAACTTTATTAATCAGCGATATGAAAAAAGTATTTACTCAAATTCCAGAAAAGTACAGACAAAGTATTTTTCTGGATTTTCAACGAGTTTGGCAGACAATAAAGAAAGACAAGCAAGTAAACAATCCGATTCGGCAAGATTTATATAAATATTGTAATTCAATAGGATATAATCCAATTTTAACTAGTTCATTTCAAATAGGAAGATCTTTACGGTGCTATGCTGATAGATTCTATCATACAGTTATCAATTTTAATGGTAAGATATACAGATGTGCTGCAAATATGAAAGCGGAAGATGGTTTCATGAATGAAAATGGGATAATTGAATGGAATCATAAATCATTAGTACAAATGTTTGGAAATTCAACTTTTGAAAACAACAAATGTTTGAATTGTAAACATCTTCCTATCTGTGTAGGGCCATGTATTCAAAAGACAAAGAATAAGAATAAAGAGATAGAATGTGTCTTGAATGGTGCTGAAATAACACCTGAACAATTTGTTATTGGAATATATGAACAGACATGTATAAAAAAATGAAACAAGCATACCTAATATTAGCACATAAAAATCCACAGCAATTACTTAATTTAATCAATGTGCTTGATCATTCCAATTGTTTTTTTTTAATACACGTCGATAAAAAGGTCGACATAACTAAATTTGTTTGTTTATGTACTAATCGTTCTAACATATGGTTTTGTAGAGATAGGATATGTGTTAATTGGGGTGGTTTTTCACAAGTACGTGCAACTTTAAAATTGATAGATGATCTTCTTACATTGAAATGGCCTGTGAATTATGTACACTTGTTAAGTGGTCAAGATTTTCCGATACAAACTAATGAAGAAATAATTAGTTTTTTTTCTTGTCAAAATGGCCAAAACTTTATAGATTATTTTCCTCTTCCTCGATACGATTGGGATATGAATGGGGGATTAGACAACCTTCACTATTGGTGGTATATTGATGATATGGGATATGATGAAGCAAAAAAAGAATATTTATCTCAGTGTAAAGATAAGCCTAAACGTTCTTATCCTTTAAATATACAACCATATGGTGGGTCCCAATGGTGGTCTTTGCATATCGATTGCGTATCATATATTGGAAGTATATGTAAAAAAGGGAATCCAATATATGATCATTATGAATATACACATGTCCCAGATGAAATGTTTTTTCAAACGGTTATTATGAATTCACCACATAAATATAAAACAGTTCGTGAAAATTATCGATATTATGACTGGAGTGGTGGCCCAGGTCATCCATTGATATTGACAAAAAATGATTACTTCAAATTAGTTGAATCAAAGAAGATTTTTGCTCGTAAATTTGATATAGAAGTTGATGCTATAATTTTAAATTACATAAATGCATATCGGAATAAAAAATCAAAAAGGAATTTGCCATGCTTTGGTTAATTGCAAAAAAGGAATTTCGTAACAACATTGTTACCTCTGGGTTTATCGTGGGGTTGGTGTTGTGCCTGGTATTGATACCATATACGGTATATACCGGTATCCAAGGGTATGAAAACCGTTTGGCGCAATACGAAACCGACATGAAATCGGCCGAGGATGTGTACCAGAAATCACAGGTGTATGTACAAGTCAACCCGCTGGTTGTAAAACCGGTATCGCCGCTGAGCATATTCAGCAAAGGCATCCTGGAACAAACCGGCTCGAAGGTGCGGCTCGACCGCAAGGAGAAACAGGTATTCTCGTGGGATGTCGTGTTATTGAACGAAAATCCGTTCATGGGTAACTTCATGTCGTTGGATTTCACCACAGCGCTGACCATCCTGCTGTCATTGCTTGGCATACTTTTTTCGTACGACATGCTTTCGCGCGAGAAGGAGCTGGGCACGCTGAAACTGTCGCTCAGTAACCCGGTGAGCCGTTCCACCTTCTTCCTCGGCAAGATCACAGGCATTTTCCTCACTTTGTTGCCTATCCTTATCATCTGTTTCCTTATTATTTTCCTTGTCATCCAGTTTTCGCCATCCGTTAGTTTTGTAGCAGGCGACTATGGACGCATTGCGATGCTGGTGCTGATGAGTTTCGTATACTTTTCCTTCTTCGTGTTCCTTGGCGGATTCATTTCCAGCCATACCAAAAGTTCCACATCGAGCATCATTGTGAACCTGTTCATTTGGTGTTTCCTGCTGTTCCTGTTGCCCAATGCAGCCAGCTATCTCGGCAAGAACATCACGAAAGTGGAGGATTACAAACAATTAACCTTCAATACCCAACAAATCGACTTTGAATTCTGGAGCAAACAAAATGATGAAGTAAACAAACAGCTAAGAGAGGAGGGCTTGCAACTTACCGGTTATAATTATTGTGCGGGAGGAGATTGGGATGGTGGTAACATGATATTGTTCACTCCGCGCTCGACCATGGAATATGAACGCCGCGAGAAGGAGATTGTTAATCCTATCCTCCTGGCCAATTGCGACAAAAAATGGGCAATACAACAGGATTACCTGCAACAGGTTTATCGCCAGGAAAAAACGGTACGTTACCTGTCATGCCTGTCGCCTGCCGAAATCTTCAAACAGGTGTCGGCATCACTTTGCCATACTGGGATGGAAAGCGAAGTAAGTTTTATGGATCAGGCACGGATGTTTCAGGATATGTATTACGGATATTTCGTGCAAAACAAGATATATTCATCTTATGCATACTTTACGCCGCATAAGGAATCGGAAATACCCGAAACATGGGAAGAAGGAGGCACACAGGCGGAAACATGGAAAGCAACCGCTAAACCTGAATCTACCTTTGATTTCAAATCGTTCGGATACCTCGACACTTCCGGACTTCCGCGTTTCGCATATGTGCAACCCACGTTGGGAAACGATCTGCAAAGCCAGTTATTTCTCCTTACCGGGATCGTCATCGTGTGCGTCCTGCTTTTCTGGTTTTCATTTATTTCATTCATCAAATACGATGTCAGGTAAGCCCCCGACCCCAAAGGGGAGTTGTGGTAAAGTAACGATGTTTTAAAAATCAAGAAGGTAAAAATGAAGAATCTGATCATACATGAAATACAGCAATTCCTTTATGGATTGCGTTTCCCAATAGCTTTAATAATAGTCTTAGTCATGTTTGTGACCTCGTCAGTCACCTACATTGGCGAAAACAAAGAAGTGATCAAAAAATATCATGAACTGACCGCCAATCAGGAGAAGCAATTGCGCGAACAGGCAAACAATGCTTCCAATGTGGCTACACGCCAGCGTTCGTATCAATTACCACCCCGTGGGAGCAGTTTTATCTCGGATTGTGGCGAGATGAATATGCCCAATACGCTTGTATACAATGCATATTACCAGATAGGATTCGATAACAGTACCAACAAAAGTAACCCGTTTATCATGCCGTCAAGCCGTATCAATTGGGGTTTTGTAATGCTCGTACTATTTAGTTTCTTAGCCATCATCTTTTCGTTTGATGCTGTTTCGGGTGAGAAGGAACAGCGGACACTGGCGCTTTGCCTGTCCAACCCAGTCAAACGAAGCCATATTCTGATCAGTAAATTCATTGCCATCAACACCTTGCTGATTACATTCGCCATTGTGGGAATACTGTTGGCGTTGGTTATTCTGATGATTTCCCCGGCTGTGAGGATTACATCTGAATCGTTCCTTGAAATCGGATTGTTCCTCTTGTTTGTGGTATTTTTTACCGGTAGCATGACTGCCATCGGGATGTTTGCCTCGGTAATGAGCCGTAACTCGAACATCAGCCTGCTCCTGTCTGTTTCGTTATGGCTGATGTTCATGATTGCCGTACCCAACTTTGCCCGGACTGTCAGCATGAGCCTTTATCCGGTGGAAAAAAGTAACGTGATGTGGACGAAAATCAGTGACAAACGCAAAGAAATAGAAGCCAGTTTCCCCGACGGCAAATGGTCATCGAGCGGAAACGACCCATTCAAGCCGCAACATGAAATCAGGGCGGCCATGCAATCGGCTTTTGCCAAAAACGAAGCCGATTTCCTAACCGAACGCCGCAACGAACAGTTCCAGCAGTTGGAAAAAACCCGCCATTGGACATGGATTTCACCGTTGGCTGTGTTCGAATATGGCACGGAGGCATTGCTCGATGGTGGTTACCTGCGTCTACATAAGGACTATAGCGATCTTCAAAATTTCAAGATACAGTATATGCAATGGTTCAAAGACTTGGATGCGAAGGATGACAAAAGTCCACACTGGTACAATGCCTACGAGGATTATTCGACTACCAAGAAACCGGTGGCTTACGAGGAAATACCACAGTTTATTGAACGCACCACGACTATCGGCGAACGCCTGGCCGAAACGATGAAGTATCTGGCGGTCATGCTGGCATATATGGGTGTAATGTTTTTTGTGACGATATTACGGTTTGGGCGGTATGATGTGAGGTGACTTATGGATAAATGAAGACAAGCCAATGCTTACCGATTCTGGCTTGTGGTCATGATTTACAAATCGGAGCATAATTTAGTGATACAGCCAGTTCAGTGGAGTCGTATTTAATAATTTCACATCTATGCAATACGCTGTATATTATCTATATAAAAATATTTTCAAAATATCTTCCAAAAAATTTGTTTGGTATCATTTTTGTATTTAATTTTGCAGTTAAATAAAATGATTAAATAAATTAATTAGTGATCATGAAAGCCGAAGATAAAAATATGGAATTTCAAATCCTTGAATCAGCCGAAAAGTTGTTCCTTGAGCAGGGATTTGCGAAGACAACCACGGGACAGATTGCTAAACTGGCGGCTGCAACCAGGCATTGGTACATTATTATTATCGTACCAAGGACAATTTGTTTGAAAAGATATTCGAAGAAAAAATCAAACTTTTAGTGGCCAATATCATGACAGTGAATACATCCGATATTCCGCTTGAGGAAAGGATGTCGCAAATGATAGGCATGCACTTCGATTTCTTAAAGAAAAACCCAAAACTTATTCCATTCGTATTGACTGAAGTTACGTCGAATCCCGAACGGCTTCACTCTTTGGTCGACAAACTACAGAATTATCCGAAATCCATATTTGCTAAATTGGAAACCGACTTGAACCGGGAGATCGAGAAAGGAACCATCCGTCCGATTTCGGCAATTGATCTGCTGATTACTGTAGGATCCTTAAATGTCGCCCCGTTTTTGATAATGCCCGTGTTGCAAAAGGTATCGGATTTCTCGGAAAAAGATGTTCTGGAAATATTGGAACATAGGAAACAGGAAGTAATCGAAACTGTCTTGTCCCGATTAAGGAAATAATTTGTAATTCAATAATTCCATGATTCAAAGATTCCAACATTCCAACATTTTCGGTTTGATGCGTCAGCCAATTTTTGAATTTTGAATCGTTGAATTTTGAATTCTAATGCCATCGAGGCATTATTTTTTGTCCATATATTAATTGAGTAATTAAATAATTAAATTAACAAATATCATCATGCAAAAAATTATCATCCTAAGTCTCATGTCATTGTGTTACTTCACGGGCTTTGCGCAGGTAACCATCGAAGATTGTTACCGGAAAGCCCAAGCAAACTATCCTCTTATCAAACAGTACGATTTGATTGAGAAGACAAAGGAATACAACCTGTCGAACGCCAACAAGGGCTACTTGCCGCAAATTACGTTTTCGGCCAAAGCTACCTATCAGTCGGACGTAACGCAATTGCCGATTGACCTTTCGCAGTTGGGGATACAGGGCATGAGCATCCCTACGTTGAGTAAAGACCAGTACAGCGCAACCCTCGATGTCAACCAAACCATCTGGGACGGCGGAGCGATCAAATCGCAAAAGGAAGGCGTGCGCACAGCCACCGAAGTGGAAAGACCTTTACAAAAAAGATAAAATAACCAACGAGGCTATGATGCACCGTTGGGATTTCGGTGTGGGGTTTATGCTTGGCTACGAGTTTGGGGCCGGGCTTCAAATCAATGTTAATAGTCGTATAGGAATGCGGAATCTATTGAATGCCAATTCAGGTAAAGCCACGATGATTTCGCAGATGTTGGGAATGGGATTGGGGTACAGGTTTTAATCAATTGTTGCAACTAATACCAAACCATCTTCAAATGTGGTTTTAAATCAGGTAAATATATTAACCTTAGTAGATATAATAATCCTCCAACCTTACTACGCAATGCATCAATACCGTATCGATGCTGATGCCGCGTTCTTTTATATATTTTGTCAATCCGATGCTGGTATAATTCACAAGGTTGACGGGGAAATAAATAGCGATTGAAATAGAGTAGTATTTACTAAAGTTTCCCAGCACCAACTCCGCATCTATACTGGGGTTATTTTTTGATTTTTGTTCTTTGACATTCATTTATTGGTCTATTTTAGGGTCTTTTGCAGCTATGCGACCATTTTAGTCTTCACATTTATAGTACGCAGCTCATTTACAGCGTTTAGCAAATCAATGATCTTCTCAGTGTTGTCATTTCGTACCAACCTG
>JAVBSH010000019.1:0-35620 GCA_031547085.1 Bacteroidales bacterium | reverse complement strand
AAGAAGACGAAGCCTACGACCTGGAAGCATACCGCTCCAAATCCGACCAACTAATCATCATGCTGGCGCACAGCAACACTTCCACCGAATACCGTTTCCTCGATGTGGATAATCCCACCGGGCCATTACGTATTGTGCAGCTGCGCGAAAAAGGTTTGGAATATCAATTAGCGCATTACCGCGATAAATTTTATATCGTCACCAACGACCATGCCCAAAATTTCCGCCTGGTGGAAACCACGGTCGATAAACCTTCCAAGGAAAACTGGAAAGAAGTAATTCCGCACCGAGAAGATGTTCTCCTCGAGGAAATCGAAGTATTCAAGGATTTCTTAGTGGTTGCCGAACGTAAAAACGGGTTGGCGCAGTTACGTATCCGCCCACTGAATGGCGGACAGGAGCACTATCTCGATTTTGGCGAAGAAGTGTACACAGCTTACATATCATACAACCCGTTGTTTAACACCGACCAGTTGCGATTCTCGTACAGCTCACTCACCACACCGCAATCTACCTTCGATTACAACATGCATACCCGCGAAAAAACGCTCCTCAAGCAACAGGAGATTGTAGGCGGCTTCAATCCGGAGGAATATACATCCAAGCGTCTGTATGCCGCCGCACAGGATGGCAAAAAAGTCCCCATTTCGCTGGTGTATCGCAAGGACACGAAATTAGACGGGCACACTCCACTCTTACTCTATGGATACGGCTCGTATGGTGCAAACATTGATCCGAATTTCAGCGTAGCGCGTATCAGTTTGCTCGATCGCGGTTTCGTATTCGCTATTGCCCACATCCGTGGCGGCCAAACGCTGGGGCGCGGATGGTACGAGGACGGCAAGCTGTTGCATAAACGCAACACGTTCACCGACTTTATCGCTTGCGCCGAATATTTGATTGCCGAAAAATATACCGACAAGGAACATCTTTGCGCAATGGGCGGAAGTGCGGGCGGCTTACTGATGGGTGCGGTGGTGAACATGCGTCCCGACCTGTTCAAAGCTGTTATTGCCGCAGTACCTTTCGTAGACGTCATCACCACCATGAGCGACAAATCAATACCGCTCACCACGGGCGAATACGACGAATGGGGCAACCCCGAAGACGAAACGTATTATCAATACATGATGTCATATTCGCCATATGACAACGTAACCGCGCAAACGTACCCCAATATGCTGGTGACTACCGGTCTGCACGATTCGCAGGTGCAATATTGGGAACCGGCCAAGTGGATAGCCAAGTTGCGCGAGTTGAAAACCGGCGATAACTTGTTGTTGCTACACACCAACATGGATGCCGGTCATGGGGGCGCTTCGGGTCGTTTCGAACAATACCATGAAACAGCCCTCGAATATGTTTTTCTTTGTAAAATAATAAGCCCCTCCCTGACCCTCCCCCATGTGGGGAGGGAATAACGTGCTACCTACCGATCGTGCAAATCACAAAAAATTCTGATTTTGCACGATCGGTGGATAGCACTCTCCCCCCTCTCTTTAGGAGAGGGGGTCGGGGGGTGAGGCTTTTAATAAAAAATAAAATAGTTACATGAGTCACACAAAAGTTATTGCCACCATTGGGCCGACATCGGCTTCCAAGGACGTGCTCCGCGAGCTGTTTGCAGCGGGTATCAACGTCTGTCGCCTCAATTTCTCGCATGGTACGCACGAAGACCATCGTCAGAGTATCCAGAACATCATTGAGCTTAATCAGGAGATGCGTACCAATGTCACTATACTGGCCGACTTGCAAGGTCCGAAGCTGCGTGTCGGCGACGTTGCGAATGGCGCTGTGATGCTGCAGGACGGTCAGATGATCGATCTGGTGACCACAGAATGCATTGGCACAGACGAAAAACTGTATGTCAGCTATCCCGATTTTGCTAAAGACGTGAAGATTGGTGAAGCTGTGCTGATTGATGACGGTAAGATCAAGCTTGAGGTGGTGAAAACCAATAAAAAAAACAAGGTAACCGCTAAAGTCATTTATGGAGGAATGGTTGCCTCGAAAAAAGGAGTAAATCTGCCTAATACCAAAGTATCTTTACCCAGCCTTACCAATAAGGACTTAGCCGATGCTTCATTTGCACTGGATTATAATGTTGACTGGATCGCCTTGTCGTTTGTCCGTTCGGCTGACGATTTGATTCCACTGCGCGACCTGTTACGTTCGAAAAAGAAATTCGCCCGTATCGTTGCCAAAATTGAGAAGCCCGAAGCCATTGAAAATATCGACGCTATCATCGATGCCTCCAATGGTATTATGGTAGCGCGTGGCGACCTGGGTGTCGAAGTACCATTTGATCGTGTGCCGATGCTCCAAAAAATGATCGCTAAAAAATGCATCACTCAAGCTAAGCCGGTAGTCATTGCTACACAGATGCTCGAAAGCATGATCACTAACTTCCGTCCCACCCGTGCCGAAGCCAACGACGTGGCCAACGCCGTGCTCGATGGCGCTGACGCGGTGATGCTCAGCGCCGAGACTGCTAATGGGAAATATCCTGTGGAAGCGGTCAAAGCCATGCGCCAGATCATTGACTGGACGGAAACGCATGGATTCCAGTATAACCGCGAAAACTTGCCAGACGTACACAGTCGAACCTTCCTGCCAGATTCCATCTGCCTAAGTGCTTGCCAGATGGCTCATCAATCCAATGCCAAAGCCATCGTTATTTTTACCTTCTCGGGATATACCGCCATGCGCATATCGAGCCACCGCCCCGAAGCCGAAACCTTTGTGTTTACCCGCAATAAGGCATTAGTACGCAAGATGGCGCTTATATGGGGTGCACATGCCTACCATGCCGAAGAAACCGATAATATCGACGAAGCCATTGAACAATCTATTGCCAACCTGAAGGAACGTGGTTATATCAAAAAGGGCGATGTGGTAGTGCATGTGGGGAGTACGCCTTTTGAGGAAAAAGGACAAACAAACATGATCAAGTTGTCATACATCAGCTGATTTATTCAGCATCAAATTTATATTCTGGCAAATAGACCAACCAGGCAATTGTGAGTATCAAAGTAACCGACGACGGTTCCAAAACCATCTATTCCGAACGCTTTGGCGAGTATTATCATTCCACATTCGGTGCGGTTAACGAGTCGAACCATGTTTTTATCGAAGCGGGATATCTGTTTGCGGAAGCCGATCCTGTTTCGGTACTTGAAATAGGTTTCGGGACAGGATTGAATGCATGGCTTACCTTGCAGCAAGCGATGAAACTAAATCGACAAACTTATTATGAATCGATTGAACTTTACCCTATAGATGAGCTGAAGGCTCGTGAATTGTCGGATCATGAACTTTTCCACAGTTTGCATAGCTCTCCTTGGGAACGACCAATGGAAATTACGCCTACCTTTATGTTATGTAAACGCAAGTTTGACTTGCAACAAATTGTATTCAACCGCAAGTTTGATGTGGTATATTTTGATGCTTTTTCGCCTGCGGTACAGCCGGAAATGTGGGGTCATGATATTTTCGCCAAGCTGTATGAGGCGATGAATCCCGGTGCTGTCCTTACTACCTATTGTGCTAAGGGCGAAGTACGGCGCACCATGCAAAATATAGGGTTCGCTGTGGAACGTTTGTCCGGCCCTGCAAGGAAACGGGAAATGCTGCGGGGCAATCGTTGACCGTCAACTTTTTCTACATTTTTGTGTATATTTCTATTTTTTAATATCTTCGTGCCTTTAAATTTTATAGGATAAGTTAATAATATAACCATCAAATGGCAGTATTAGAGAATATTAGAAAGAGAGGTGGGATCATTGTATCTGTTGTAATTGGTATTGCGTTGTTTGCATTTATCATTGGCGATTTTCTTCCCGGTAGGGGAGGCGGTGCACGTAATTTTGATATTGCAGAGGTTGGAGATAAAACATTGACCTTGCAAAATTACGAGGCCAAGATCGAAGAAATGACCAACATGTACAAACAACAGACAGGCCAAGGTAATGTCGATGACCGCACCAGGGATATGATCCAGGATCAGGCTTGGCAAGTACTCGTTAGTGAAACGTTAATGCAGCAGGAATACGACCAGATCGGCCTGATCGTTTCGCCTGAGGAATTGTTTGACATTATACAAGGCCCTAATCCCAGTCCCCGTATCAGGCAGTATTTTACCGACCCACAAACCGGCGAATTCAACCGTTCGGCGTTGGTCAATTTTCTGAAAAACAAAAATGCTGACCCAAATGCTGCGCACGAATGGAGCATTATAGAGAAAGGCCTCCTCGACGAGCGTTATATGCAGAAATACAGTGCATTGGTGGGTAAAGGCGCTTTCGTTCCCGATTTCATGGCCGAAAATGAAAACCAGGAAATCAACAAAAAAGTGGATTTTGACTATATCGTCCAGAAATACACATCCATATCCGACAGTACCATAAAAGTAACCAGCGACGATCTGAAAGCGTATTATGAAAAACATAAAAAACAGTGGGACCAAACCGCATCGCGCGACATCGAGTATGTGGTGTTTAACGTTGTCCCGTCCGATGACGACCGTGCCGCTGCACAGTCTTGGATCGAAAAGATCAAACCTGATTTTGAAAAGGCTGCCGATGCGGTACAGTTTGTAAAACTGAATTCTAAAATACCTGCCGACACACGATTCTTGACGCGTGACCAATTGCCTGTACAGGCTGCTGAGTTGTTTGATGAACCGGTAGGTTCCATGGTCGGTCCTTACCAGGAAGCCGAAGCCCTGAAATTGGTTCGTTTGGCCAAAGTGGAAGACCGTCCCGACTCGGTGAAAGTACGTCAGATCATTGTCACGCCGAAACAACAGACTCAGGAGTCTTACAAACAAGCCGTTACATTGGCCGATAGTATCAAAACAGCTGTTGAAAAAGGCGCTGATTTTACAAAACTGGTCGCTAAATATTCGGCCGATCCCAGCGCTAAGACCACCAACGGTGACCTTGGTTGGATACAGGAATCGGAAATGCAGGTAGGTTCGATGATGGAGGCACTTTTCAACATGAAGAAAGGCGAAGTATCGGTCATGGAAAGCGGACAGGGTGCGGTCTTCATAGTGCAGGTAACTGAACGCGGTAAGGAGGTGAAAAAAGTACAAATAGCCACCCTTCAGCATGATATAATTCCCAGTTCGCGGACAGAACAAATTATCTATTCGCAGGCCAGCAAGTTTGCCATTGAAAACCGTTCGGAAAAGCAATTCGATGAAACGGCTACTGCTCAAAACTTTAACAAACGCGTGGCTTCTTATCTTGGCGAAAACGACCGCCAGATACCGGGTTTGTCATCTGCGCGACAGATCGTTCGTTGGGCATATAAGGCCAAACAGGGAGAAGTATCGGATGTATTTACCATCGATAACTCATACGTTATAGCTATTTTGAAAAATGTGCGTAAAAAAGGAGTTGCGCCAATCAACCAGGTAGCTGCCGAAATAGATGTTATCGTTCGCAACGAAAAGAAGGCTGAGCAGATTGCCGCCAAACTTTCGCAAGCTGCCAAGAGTGCACAGTCTTTCTCTGATCTTGCTGTTAGCCTGAATCTGCCTATTGAAGCGGCATCGGGTATTTCGTTCTCGGCATTTTCCGTACCTGGTGCAGGCTTTGAGCCGAAACTGATTGCCGCTGCATCTACCTTAGGCGAAGGAAATATCTCACAACCTGTGGAAGGTTCCAATGGCGTTTATCTGATCACCGTGAAGCAGATCGCCGAACCCGAAGAAGGAGCATTGGCCCAGGCAAAGGAAAGGCTGGCTACTACTTATGCCAACCGTTCGATATCCGAATCTGCCCAGGCACTTCGTAAGGCTGCCAATATCGAGGACATGCGTTCAAAATTTTATTAGAATCTAAGATTTTCAGTAGAGTTTTAAATACAGAAAAGGCGCAAGACAGTGATCTGTTTTGCGCCTTTTGCTTTTTAATCAGCCTCAACGAGCGTCTTGGGCTACAGAAGTCTCGGTTTTTGTAGAATCCTGATAATTAAAGAAACACCATAAATAATGATTCCATAAATGGCGGTGATCAAAGCGACCGTTACGCCGGCCCAAATTATTGCCGGAGCAATCCCTCCGGCTTGAGCAACAGAATCGCCTATCTGGGAAAAACCAACCACCGTCCCAAGAACTCCGGTAGTTAAGGCTACTAACCCTGCTTCTTTAACCCATCCCGGAGCTTTCCAAGCAGCCAGCAAAAGCCCGATAAACTCGATGGTCAAAGCACTCATCCATGGAAGCCCCCCTTGTATAAAAAACTCAATCATAATACATATTTTTAAAAATTTAACATGATACAAAATTAGCCAGAAGATGTGATAAGTAGTCGTTTTTAACCATGTCGAATCCCTCTCGCATGATGTTAAATCATATGATTGGGCGGAATTAGAACAATTCTATAGGGAATTTGATTCGAATGATGTAATTTTGAATAGATAATTGTTCCAAAATGAAGAAATATTTTGAGCCGGCATATTGGAGCATCATGGTCATTGTTCTGAGCATGATCCTGATGAGTGTCATGGAAACATTTGCAAGGTCTTTTTTCCTTTCATTGATGTTACTTCCGGGAATTTTATTTGTAAAATTCTTTTCAAAAGACATCATTTTCAAAAAGGGCAAACGGGAAATATTGAATATATGCTATTTTTTAGGTGCATTTATACTCATAGAATATCAATTCATCATGCTGGTATACTGGCTTGTATTTAATTTTGCATTACCGGAGCATTCAAACATCATACTCAATCCGGTTTTTTTGTGTTTTATACTTGTTTCCATGCTATCCATTGAGGAATTAATCAAGATGAGGCTTGTGAAATTGGTTCCTGCTCCTGAAAATACGTACGTCAAATTTACTTCCGAACGGATCAAAGTCTCGTTAGAAGCCAATTCCATCTTATTCATAGAATCAAAGGATTATGAAGTGTCGGTAATGACAGTCTCCGGAAAAGCTTACCCTACAAGGATGAGGATTTCGCAGTGGGAATCGGTATTAGACGATCGTTTTTTAAGGATACACAGATCTTTCATCGTTAATAGAAAACACATTACGACTTTTAATTCCAAAACGGTATATATGAATGATCTACCTATTGAAATATCCCGAAAGTATAAGGCTTTTGTGATGCAAAAACTTGGTAATTCGCTAAATGATTGAATTGTAGATCTACTATACCACCATTGGTAGACCAGGCAGGTAATCCTGTCAAATGAGTAATTTATTTTGTCTTCATTCCTTACTTCTCCCGCTTCAGCAATCGTGCAGCAAATTTTTCCAGTTCTGCTTTGCGTGTATTGTCTGTGAGTTTTACAACTGCCAGATGTTCCATGGCTTGCCGGTAATGTTTCTCCATTACTTGTTGAGCGATCTCACTAACGCCTAATTGTTTGTAAATCGCTGTTACCCGGCTGATTTTTTCAGAAGCCGGCATGTTTTTGTCGTTTAAAGTTGCCTGGAGTTCTTCCCGCGTCTTTTCATCAGCCTTTTCGAGTGCTGTGAGTAACAGGTAAGTCTTTTTCCCGACAAGGATATCACCGCCAATCGCTTTCCCGAATACGTCCGGGTCGGCATATACATCTAACCAGTCATCCTGAATCTGAAAAGTAAGGCCAAGCGATATGCCGAACTGGTATAGTGCGGTTGCTTCCTGCCCGGATGCGCCGCCACAGATAGCGCCCGTCTTGAGACAAGCTGCCAGCAGTACTGCTGTTTTAAGCCTGATCATGTGCAGGTATTCATCAATCGACACATCCTGCCGTTGCTCAAAATCCATGTCGTATTGCTGGCCCTCGCACACTTCCAATGCCGTGCGGGTAAAAGTATCCAACAATGCGGGCAGGATTCCGGGTTGCGCCTGGCACATATATTGGTATGCCAGGATCATCATCGCATCTCCCGAAAGGATGGCTGTACTCTCGCACCAGCGTTTGTGCACCGTAGGCCGGTTCCGCCGCACTTCGGCCTTGTCCATCACATCGTCGTGCAACAGGGTGAAGTTGTGGAATACTTCCAATGCTATAGCTGGCATCAGGGCTTTTTCGATGTTGTCGCCAAATAGGTTGCAGGCCATCAATGTCAGTACGGGACGAACCCGCTTGCCACCTGCGGCCATCACATAGTCGACCGGCTCATATAAGCCGGCCGGTTTTTTGCTGCCAATAGCCAGCCGCTTCAATTGTTCTTCGATGAGGGAACTGCATTGCTCTAATGTACACATTAAGAATTAAGAATTAAGAGTGAAAAATTAAGAGTTTTTGTTTTGGAAATATTGGGATGAAGTGTTGCCTCCACCTGATCATTAACCATTAACCATTTATCATTTTTACACGTTGCTTACGAGCTTTGCGGATTACCCAACCCTTATGCCAGCAGGCATAATAACGGTATATGAAAAACACCAGTCCTGTTGCTGCTAATGCAATGATGGCCGGAGTATACCAACTTGCCAGTAACATGATGAGCGGAACTACAATGGCAGCGGCGGCAATGAATTTCAATATCAGGAATGGCTTTTCGGCCTTGGCTTTCAGGGTATGATCGACGGGTACTGTTCCTCTGACGCTATTTCGGCCGGTACCATCCATCATGATGTGTTGTGGTTCGCCATCATATTCGTAATTGACCATCCATACCGGGAACAAGATAAATTGTCCTTCGTGCAACGAACCGGATGTGACATTGCATTTGAAATCCTTGATATTGCTGTTTTGCAGTTGTGTGAGGCAGTTCTTCCGTGCAATGCCTTGTAAAGTATCTTCACCCCAACTGCTCCATGTTTTTTTATTGTCCTGGTTACGTCCCAGGAAAAAATAACCGTTCAAATCATCCGGGAGGAATGATTTGGCGTTTGCGATATCATCATTCAATGTCCGAACGTATTCTGCCAGTTCTTTGCTTGTTTCCACTCCATCATAAGCTAGGCACACAAATGTATAGTCGCCTTTCGAAACACCGTCTTGCAGGCGATATGTTTCTTTTTGACTTTTGGGTGAATCTCCCGATGTGTCGGCCTCCTGTCGTACCTTGCATGACCACGAGCATTCATAGCGTCCTTCATAAAGAAACACGGGCAAATAGAATCCTTTGATATCCCGGAAGGAAATAAGGTTGGAAATATTGGCCGGCGCATAATCGCCATTGACCAACATTCCGATGGCTGCCTGCTCGAAATCGTTGGCCGAAGTCGAGAATGGCACTATTTGTTCCGGGGCCTCAGTTTCTTTGGTCATGTTTCCGGTGATATGGAAATCCGTGCCGCAATATATGCATTTGACCGGCCCGCTCAGTGAACTAATACTGTTCAGTTGCCCGTGGCATTTCGGGCATTCAACCTGAAAAAATCCAAATGTTGACATATTTTATTTAGTTAAGAGTGACAAGTTACAAGTTACGAGTTATGAGCAAATCCAAAGATCACTTGTCACTCGTAACTTGTCATTCGTCACTTTTTTTATAATCAGATGGTGTTACCCCGAAGCTTTCCTTGAAACACTTGCGGAAATGTGCAAGATCGGAAAAACCAACCGCATAAGCAACTTCCGAAATCGACATATTGCCCTGTTCCAACAACTGGGCGGCACGTTTCAGCCTGATGCTGCGGATAAATTCCTTAACGGTCATACTGGTCAATGCCTCGAATTTCCGGTAAAGCTGCATCCGGCTGACCCCCACTTCGGCGGCAAATTTTTCGATGTCGAGCGCCGGGTCGTCGATATGCGCTTCCACTACTTCCATTGCTCGCCGCAGGAATCGTTCGTCTGCCGAGGATACGGTGACCTGTGTGGGTTGCAGGATCATTTCCTGGGTGAATTTTCCGCGAAGCGTATCGCGTAACGAAAGCAGGTTGTCAACCTTGGCCTTCAGGATATTGACATCGAACGGCTTGGTCATATAATCGTCCGCACCTGCCATGAGGCCTTGTAATTCGGAACTTTTCGAAGATACTGCCGTCAACAGAATGATCGGGATGTGCGAGGTTCGCTCATCCTTTTTGAGTTTACGGCACAACTCCTCGCCGCTCATTCCGGGCATCAGCAGGTCGGAGATGATAATATCCGGTATATACTTGGTAGCCAACTCAAATCCTTGTTTTCCGGAAGATGCTCCCAGCACATGAAATTCGTGCCGGAAGGAGTCGCAGATGAATTTGCGCATGTCTACCGTGTCGTCTACAACCAAGAGATATTTGAGCGGTAACCGGTGCATTTCGTCGGTTGTTTCAAAAGGGATTTCGCCATTTTCCAATTCCGGCAGGTCTGTTACCTGCACTTCCACAGGCTGGACCTGGGGGAAACGGAATACAAAGGTACTTCCGACGCCTTCCTCGCTGTTCACTTCAAGCTCGCCATTCATCAGTTTAGCAAAGTCGTTGGCTATTGCCAACCCGATGCCTGTTCCTGCCATTTGGTCAGCATTACCAGAACGGAAAAAACGTGAGAATATCTGTTGGACATGCTCCGCAGGTATACCAATGCCCGTGTCTTTGACGGATATTTCAATATCCTTATCCGTCACGTTCAGCAATACATCTATTTTACCGCCTTCGCGAGTAAATTTAAAGGCGTTGGATAACAAATTGTTTACAACCTTTTCGAGTTTTCCTGCATCCATCATGGTTGTATACTCTGCCTTGTTGGATGTAAAAGAAAGGGCGATTTTTTTCTCAGCCGACATATAGCTGAACGCCGACACCAGATCCTGAAGGAAACGGACAATGTCGCCCTGACTGTATTCCAATTCGTATTTGCCCGATTCTAATTTGCGGAAATCGAGCAACTGGTTGATCAGCCGGAGCAGCAACCGCGCGTTACGTTGTACCGGCTCCAGGCGTGAACGTGTTTCGGGCAAGGTATGCTCGTCTTGGATAAGTTGTTCCACCGGCCCGATGATCAGGGTTAGCGGAGTCCGGATGTCATGCGATATATTGGTGAAAAATTGCAGCTTCAACATGTCGATCTTGTGCAATTCGCGGGCTTTGGTCTTTTCGAGGAACAATTCGTTGCGCAAGTTGGCGCGGCCGACAAAGAAGTTGGCTATGGCAAACACGGCACCGCACACGGCGAGGAATAACAATGTCCTGAACCACCATGTTTTCCAGTAAGGCGGTAATACCTGTATGATAAGGAATGCGCCTTCGTTGTTCCAAAGCCCATCGCAATTGGAAGCCCTGACGCGGAATAAGTATTTCCCAGGATCAAGGTTGGTATAAGTTGCTGTCCGGTCGCCATAAATCCATTGGTCTTCAAATCCTTCTAGGCGATAGGCATATTGGTTCTTTTCGGATTTTGCATAATTGAGCGCTGCAAATTCGATGGTGAACATATTCTGGCGGTAATTCAGCCTTACCTGTTGTGCCAGTGTAATACTTTCTTCCAAGACGGCATTTTTCCCCGAATCGATCGGTACCGATTGGTTGGAGATGCGAAAGTCGGTAAATACTACCGGCGGGACATAATCGTTCTGTTGTATTTTCAAAGGATTGAACATGCTGACTCCATCTAATCCTCCGAAAATCATTTCGCCCGAAAGCAACTTGCAGAACGCGCCATAGTTAAACTGGCCGTTTTGGAGGCCATCAACCTGGTAATAATTGATAAAGGTCCTGCTACGCGGGTCGAAACGCGACAACCCGTTGGCCGTACTCACCCAGATATAACCTTCCTCATCCTTCAAGGTCGACCAGGCAATATTATTGGCAATTCCTTCGCGTTCGGTAAAATATTGTAAAGCTCCCTTGTTCTTGTCGTATAATGCGATTCCCCGTCCGCGTATGGCTACCCAATACAATCCGCTGTCGGCCGGGCAAAGCGAACGTACTTTTTCCAGATGACGGGTTATCTTGTCCGTTTCGGGATTGAAGATTACCAACTCATCCTCGCCACCGATCCACAGGTCACCTTGTGCATCCTCATCGATCCACCATGCCGTTTTGTTATGGAAAAGATGTTTGTAGTGAATGAATTGGCCGGTTTTCTGGTCGAAGCGGTCGACACCCTTGTCGGTTCCTACCCAAATACGACCTTTACTATCGCGAAACATACTCCATACCCGGTCATCGATGATACTCGAAGGATCATTTGCGAGGTGACGGTATTGTTTCACCACCCTTTTCTGCTTCACATCCATCACATTGACACCTTTCATAAAAGTACCTACCCAAACCTGTTCGCCGAAAGGCAGGAAAGATTTGATGCAGTTTGTGGACAATCCGCTGTTCTCAACGGTCAGGTATTGGAATGTATTTTTTTGCCGGTCGAGGATATTCACGCCCCCGTCTTCGGTTCCGATCCAGATATTCCCGTCGGGTGCAGTCCAGAATGCATAAATTTCGGCATTGTTCAGGTAACGGTGGTCGTTAGGCCGTGCCGCAAAATAACGGAACGATTGTTTTTCATTCACCCAATGGCTGATTCCGCCGCGCGTGCCGATCCAGACATCACCTTTGGCATCCAGGAACATGCTGTGTATTGAGCTTTGTATCAGGCTGAAGGGATTGCTGTCATCATGTTTGAACGCGAAAATACCGCCTGTTTGCGAATGGTAGATATACAAGCCGCCGCGTGTGCCGATCCAGTAGTTACCCTGCCGATCCTGCAAGATTGCCCGTACTGTCATGCTCCGTTCATCACCTTTATAACCGGCAAGTTTCCGGATAGTTAATTCATTCGGATCAGCGATATAAATACCAGTATGATATGCTCCCACCCACACCGTGCCATCATTTCCTTGGCATAGCGACCATATTCCATCATCAGGATACTGTTCGTCCGGCAAATGGATATGACGGATAACTCCGGTAGCCGTTTCCATATAATCCAAACCATCCTCAGTGCCGATCCAAAGATTATTCTGTCTGTCTATCAATATCTTCCGCACAAAATCCGAACGTAACGACGACGGATTGTCCGAATTATTTGCAAAATGACGGACTACGCCCGTGGTATCCATACAATACAGCCCGGCATCGGTTCCTATCCAGATACGACCTTGCATATCTTCCTGAATGCTGTTGGCCGAATATGCCTTATCCCTTAAGGCGATGTGCGAAAATATCTCCTTACGCCTGTCGAAACGATTCAGTCCCGCTTTTTCGGTACCTACCCACAAAGTTCCTTTGCTGTCTTCGAAAATGTCGCGTACCAGCTCGCCCCTGATACTTCCAGGATTATGGTCATTATGGCGGAAAACCGTGAATGTGTAACCGTCGAAACGATTCAATCCCTGGTTGGTTCCAAACCACATCCAACCAACCTTATCCTGGTAGGCACATTGCACCTGATTGTTGGATAAACCATTTTCCTGGCTGTAATGGTCGAAGCTCGCCACGCCGGGGCTTTGCGCCAAAAGCGTATTTATTTGAAGCATCAAAGTCAACAATAATAACGTTAAAACATTAAAACGTTCCAACGTTATCAACGGTGCCATGGTGTGTAGCCATATCCTGGAAATCATCATATTTTGCATGAGAATCAACCTGGGCAAATAAATCATCAAAAATACCTAAATTTTATTAACTATCCGGTTTTGTCGTTACTTTTGTAAGCTATGGACAAACAAACTTGTACACATCAATGTTCTCGAAAAGCACCGGCATATTTCCGTTTACTGTGTGTGTCGGTTGTTTTTGTGTACATATTTTCCGACCGTCCCGTATATGCCGGTGACTGGGATGCCGGTGCAACCATCGGCCTAACGGTATATATCGGGAATAAAACTGACCGCGTAGGCATTTTTGCCGGCGGTTGGCTCCGTTATGACTTTATTCAGATCAATGCCGGGACACGGGTGTATTACAATTTCAAGAACCTGGGTCCTCCCGGCAAATATTGGGAATGGAACGGCTATGGGGGACTATTGTTGAGCTGGGGAAAACGGGACAGTATCGAAAATCCGTTTATTACCAATGTGTCTAATCAAACCATGAGACAATACAGTTTTGCTTATTCCTACAACCTTTACTGCGATAGGATAGGGACAAGCCAGAAAACAGGCACCATTGCACTCCAATTCAATAAAATCAGCCTCATTACGGAAAACGACCTAATTGGCGATAACAAAGACCGGTTCCGGACAGCCGCAGCAACCATTCAATATCGGCATGAATCCACCATTTTAGGTCTCTCCGTCTTACTTTGGACGGGCGAGAAGGGTGAGACAATAACAGGAAGTGACTATCCTTCGCGAAAGGGATACAAAACACCCGGCCGTTTCGGAAAATATTCGCATGGAATTTTGTGCATGCAAGCGCAGCAAGACTTAGGTTACAGTCAAAACATACAAGCCGGCGCCGGTATCGATGCCGAGCAAATACGCCAATTCTTCCAGAATAAACTCATTCATGATCTATGTTTCCTGCCGGCCAAGTGGGTGAAAAATCCAAGCGCCCACGTCCCGATGCTCGACACCGAAGGAAATACGTATCTTTTCCAACCCAGACAAAAAATACGGAAGCCCACACCATATTTCAATTTAGCCGCAAATTCGGGATTGTTTTATTAATGAAAAGAAAAAAGAGGGAATCATATCCCTCTTTCTCATTTTTTAAGTACTTGCTGATAAATAATCGATGTTCCTTTTGATACATAAAATTGAATAATGCGCTTTGCGCTCATTGTCAATTGTCAATTACTTAGTATTCGTCTTCGTTGAAGAAGAAATCATCTTTACTCGGGTAGTCAGGCCAAATATCTTCGATACTTTCATAGATCTCGCCTTCATCCTCTATTTCTTGCAAATTCTCAATCACTTCCAACGGTGCTCCCGATCTTACAGCAAAATCGATCAACTCATCTTTAGTAGCCGGCCAAGGAGCATCTTCCAGCTTTGAAGCTAATTCTAACGTCCAGTACATATCTTAACTGTTTAATTTTTAACCGTATACTTTTTTATTTGGTTTGCGAAGGTAATTAAATAATATTTATCCAACAACAGGTGTCCACTTTTTTGGCACAACGTTGAAATCTTTTGCGATTTTCCGGGACAGCACAAAAAAGTAATCCGACAACCGGTTCACAAATGCCGCGACTTTCACTGGAACATGATAGCCACCGGCTTCCAGATCGACAATACTGCGTTCGGCACGCCGGCAGACCGTTCGTGCCACATGGCTTTGCGATACTGCCGGATGCCCGCCCGGAAGGATAAAACTGTCCAGTCGCTCCAATCCGCTTTCCATCTCATCAATCCGCTCTTCTACACGGGCAATATCACCAGCCACCAGTTCGGGTAACTTTTTGAAAATATCGCCTTCGGCAGCCAACAGCGATGAAGCAGTCATCAGCCTGTCCAATGTCCACAGCAGGAAATCCTTATCGTGTGTATCCTCCAACATGTCCATCAGCAGGGCAGTATGCGCCATCAGTTCGTCCACCGTACCATAAGCGTTTATCCGCGGATGATTTTTTGCAACCCGCTTGCCGCCGACCAGGGCCGTTTGTCCTTTATCGCCTGTTTTGGTATATACCTTCATATGATTCGTTTTTAACGTTCATAACGACTGTAACATTATTGATGTCTGTAATGTTTTTATATCTTGCTTAAGAATGAATATATTTTAGAATTAGCACGAAACCTGCTGGGTTTTTAAAACCCGGTAGGTTTTATCAAAAAACCATCAAGACCTACCGGGTCTTAGAGATCAGGTCAGGAGATATAACGTTCCAACGCGACTAAAACTTTGCATTCACTTGGAAAATCAGTGTCCGGGGTGGCGACACATCCATCGGGCGGAGGCTGTATTCGGTGTTCAACAGGTTGTTCAACATCACCCAGAACTGTATGCCTTTCGAAATCTTCACACCCAGTCGTGCATCCATTGCAAAATATCCCTTGTTATGCTCCATCCAGTAATCGTGCAATCCAGGGAAAATCACACTACGCACAATATCCATAATATCTTCCTGATCTTTCGGACGTTCATCCACCATGAAATAATCCACAGCCAGCGTCTTACTCTTGTAGGTCATGTTGGTGCCGAGCGTCAGACGATTCCACTGAAGGTCAAACACCCCCTTCACCGAGTGTTTCTGGCGATATTTGAGATATTTCGAATCATTCGACTTCTCTTTCATTGCCAAAGGGTCTTCATTGGCTGATTCTTTTGAATTCTTTTTCTTCCAATCGGGATCAATAGGGTTGATGAATACATAACCAAGGCTATAGGTCAATTTGGTTGCAGGGTTGATATTCCAAAGTCCGTTGACCGATACATCCACCCCGGAAATACGGGCATTATCGATATTCGTGAAACGGGTACCTAAACCGGGAGCATCACCGCTCATGAACATGTTGATCAGTTCACCAAGATTATCGACATAAGCGAATGTTTTGCTATTGAACAACCCGAACTGGAACTCAATCATATCCTTATACGCAGTGTAGAATCCTGCGACATCAATAAATCCCATGAAATCGCCGAATTTATAACCTTGTTTGATACCTAATTCGGCATTATAGCCGCTTTCGGGTACAAGCGCATTGTTGGGATAAGCAGCCACGCCACCGATGTCTTTGAAGACAAACTTTTCGGTAAGCGACGGATACCGATAACCTTGCCCGAACGAAGCCCGGATATAAGTCGCTTCGGCCAACTGGTAATTCAATCCTCCACGGAATACCGGCTTGAAAGGCGCTTTCCATCCGAAGATATCCGTTTCCGCCTCGCGCTTGAGGTCATCCACCCGGTAATATTCCAACCGCATGCCCAATGAAAGGTTCAGCTTGTCGAACAACTTTTGGTCGTATTGTACAAAAGAAGCGATATTGTCGCTACGGTGCGTTCCGGTAACACTCGATACCATATCGACATGCTCAAAAGTAGCGCCCACGGTAAAATTAGCATCGCCTATTTTTTTGCCGAACTGGTAATCGAGATAATACGAGTTGGTATTATCGGCAGCGCTATTGTTGTTTTTAGGATTACTGGCATTGAGCAGCCAGGGAACAATTTCTGACGAATCGCTTGGGAATGGTGTACGCGCCATCACCCACGACAATAAATCAACGATGTCAGGCGCCTTGGCATCAGGGAAGTAAGGCTTCAATTCGCTTTCTATTTCCCGCACAAATTGCGGTATCCCGCCGCTTTCGGAAATCATTTGTAAATAGTCCAAGGGAGTTAAGTCGGCATACGACTGAATCAGCGTCATCAAATCGGGCGCTTTATTGATATCGAATCCGGTAGCAGTCATGATTTCGGTGATCGACTTATCCGTAGGATTCGAAAATATCTGGTCGGCTTTGTGGTAATAACGTCCTTTCAAACGATGTGTAACTCCCTTATCGGCATTCGTATAGTTCATAAAAGGGTCGACATAGAACGAATTGCCTTGCCGGCTCATGTTGGCCATGGCCGATTTCATGTAAGGGGTATTGGCCGAGCGCCAGATAAAGAATCCACCATAGTTGTTGGTTAGGTAATTGAAATTCAGGCCATAATTCAGGCCGTATATCTTTGGATCGTGATAGGTAACATTCCCGCCGAAACGGATGCGCTGGTTATAGTCGCCTTGCCGGAACCCTTCGTTGGTATACATGTCCAATCCGCCCGACACGTCAAAGTTACCGATACGCCGCGTGTGCGAAATATCCGTGGAAGTATAGATCGGATTACGTATACCATACAACAGATTTTGCCGCAGTGCCGGTTTAACCTGGGTTTTTCCGTCGTGCCAGAAATCTTTGTCCCACCAGATGTAATCTTCGTTGGCTGGGTCAAGATAGATACCCAGGTAAGCGTTAACTGTGGTCTGCGGGTCGGAGCCAGGACGTGCTGTACGAACATTGATCAGTCCATTGAGTGCCGACGAGCCATATAATACCGACGAAGCGCCTTTGATGACTTCCACCTGCGCCACGTTTTCCATCGGGATGGTGTTCCAGTTAATTTCACCCACGCCTGGCGTCAACACAGACATGCCGTCGACCAACACCTGGCTGCGGCTTCCCACGCCATAAGTCCAACCGCTTCCACCACGTATGGAGGGCTGCTTGTCAGTAACATCCACTCCGGGAAGAGTGTTCAGCACTACGCTCAAGTCGGTGGCGTTCTGCTTGACAATATCCTCTGGTTTGATCACCTCCATCGACACAGTGATTTCGCTCAGTTTCTGGTCGAACCGTCCGGCGCTCACCACTACTTCCTCCATCATCTCCGTTTGCGGCTTCATACGTAAATCGAGTGTTACGGTCTGACCTTTGCGAACCACTACCGGCTGTAATTGCGACTCGTAACCGATATAGGTAAAATTGAGCACCGTACCGCCATTGGGAACCTGGATTTCGTAAAATCCTTTGTCGTCAGTGGTAGCTCCGGTTGTAATGTCCTTCTCTTTGTAGAATACATTAACGCCGATTAAGGCCTCGTCGGTTTCGGCGTCGCGTACACGTCCGGAAATCGTTTGTCCGAAAATCGGCATACCCAGTGTTACCAATAATGTGAAAAAACAAACTCTTGTTATAATCTTATGATGTCTCATCATTTATTTTTTTGCGATTCCAAAAGTACGAATTATTTACGGATGCGGTACGGATACCCGCATTAAAAAAGCCTGTTATCGTGAACAGGCTTTTCTTTATATTACTTAGCGGGATTATTTTTGTTTTGTTCCTTCAAACGTAGTACTGATAGGAAGCGGTATGGTTCCTGTAGGAATTGAAAGAGAAATTGTGAGATTTGCTGTTCCCGAATCATCTATCGTACCGCTTATGGTGACCGGAACAGGAATCGGAGTGCCCGTACCCGACAAGTCTAATTCTATATTTGATGTGCCTTTCTGGATCTCAACCGTATTTCCGTTCACTTTAACATCACAATTTACAGACACATTGACAGGAAGAGCGCTGATAGGAAGCTGTGAACTTTCACCAAGAGGTATGTTTTCATTCATACTTAAAGTAACCTTTGTGTCAGAAACATACGCAACAGAGATAGTTGCATTATTGACAACCGCAGTGCTACCCATTTTTATAATACCTTTGTAGTCACCTGCAATGCTTTTTACTTCTACAGGATCATCGTCGTCATCGCTACAACCTGCAAATCCAACAAAAGGGACTGCCAACATCAACAAAATCAAAAACTTGTTAATTACTTTCATCTTTTTTCTATTTAAAAATTTATTAATAATGATTAACTTTTCACATCAAATATGGAAAATTTCTACAAAAGCCATACCAAAAGGTATCTTTGGCTATAATAAAATAACAAACGGATAAGAGACATGTTTTATTATCCGGCAAAGTTATTTTTCAGCGATTAACTCATCCACGGTTCTATTAAACTCAGTTTTAAATTCTTCGTAAAATTTACCGGTCGCCGGACCGTTGAATCCGGTGTGGATTTTTCGTACTTGCCCCTTCCTATCGATAAAAATGGTAGTGGGGTATGATACCACTTTGGTCAGTTCGGGCAGGGCTTTGGCTGCAGCTTCATCACCCACTTTTCCTGCAAACAGGATATCGTAGGTAACATCGTGCTGTTCCATAAGCACCGACAATTGCCGGCGGGCATATCCGATATCATCCTTCCGCTCGAAAGCCAGCCCCACAATTTCCACACCGCGCGTACGATTGGCTTTATACCAGGGAGCCAGAAATGCTGTTTCGTCCAAGCAGTTGGGACACCAACTACCCAGCAACGAAACTATTACCACCTTGCCTTGGTATTTCGGGTCGGTGAGCGATACTTCCTTCCCATCAAGGCCGGGCAACCGGAACCCAAGCGAAGTATATCCCGGCTTGAGCGTGGTCATGGTATAAGCATCGGGCAGCGAAGCGTCAGGGTTACGCACGCCTTCAAAACTCGATCTTCCTCCCGGCGTAATAAACTCGGCTGTAAACTTGTCGGCATCTGCAAATTGACCCCGGATAAGATAAGGCGTCATCCCTCCAAAAGTGGATAAGTAGAAATGATTTCCTTGTACAATACCTTCTAAATAACGATAATCGCCTGTTGGAGTAAGTATAGACCCACTGAGATAGCCATTGGCTTTTTGTACAAAAACACCCACCTGCTTGGTGGAGTTACGTTCGGGAACAGTAATTTCCCAACGACCATCGAGCGAAACAGTCGCTTTTTCGCCATGATCCGGGAAACGCGGGGCGGAGCCTTTCTGTGCAGTAAAAGGAACACGACCATCCGGACGGTTGGAATAGAGCTTTACAAGGCGACCGTTCATTTGTTCGCTCTCAACCTTGGCTTCCATTAAAGCGTCATAAGCTTTGATAGGAATAATTACCGAATCGTTGCGATAGGTAACATCTGCCAAATCGACACGTTCCTCGCCATTCATTAATGTCACTAAAGGATGTTCCGTATCCGCTCCTTTTACTTCGAAAAGAAAAGGGATTTCAGCATCCTGGGCATTAAAAACACCGCGCCACAGACCGTCGGTCAAGTGATTGGCCGGAGGCGAACACGCAGATAAAACAACCGGGATCATCCAAATGAATAAACTTTTCATAACGAAGATATTTCGGACAAAGATACCACTTTCAAACAAAAAAGCGACGGAGTGTACCATCGCTTCTCATATTATACAGATATGAAAGTGGTTTTAGCTTCGTTGAACTCGCGAGCTCGGTTCAGATCCTTGTTCGGCGGAGTCTGGAGACTCCGCCGCGCTAAAAGGAAAGCTCCTGCTTTCCACCATGCAAGGCAGGAGCCTTGCTTTTAGCTACGACGTAGCGAGACGCTACGCCGAACGCCAGTTCAGAAAATCCGAAAACCACTTTCACTTTAGTATATAACCAAAATGATATCGGTTACTTATTTCGAACAATACTTGTAATAATTTTTACCTGTGTCCGCACACGGAGTGATAATTTTTCACCTGTGTTCGCACACAAAGTAACAATTTATAACTTGTCGGGTGCCGTTGTTAAAACAGCGAAAATGCATATCCCAGCATCACCGAACCGGCGCCGAGGCGATTGCTACCATTGGCGCTGTTTTCCTGAACGGTGATGAAACCGTAATTACCACCCGCTTCGAGGAAGAAGTAATTGCGGTTGCACTGGTAACGGATACCCACATTTCCGATGACGCCGAAGTTCGTGGTTTTCATCTCGCCGGTAATGTTTGTGGTTCCATAATCGACAGGGCCACTCAAGGTTGCTTCCATGGAAGGAAATTCGCTTGTAATTATATCTTTAGCCGTTTGCGGCAGGACATCCCATAAAGTAGTTGTCCCCGATGCATCGGAATACATTTTGCTGGTACCTTTCGATACCTGTTTGCCTGAGATGAGGAATGAAACGAAAGGCCCGGCATTTACATATACGCGCCACGGCGATTGGCCAAGGTTCCATCCGAATTGCGCCAACAATGGTATCATCACGTAATCGAATTTAGTGGTATTGTCGAGATTGGCGTAATAATAGGTGGGAAGGTCTCCTGCTATAGTCGTCAGATCGGCTATCTGCTGGTCGGTCATCGACATACCCATGCTGCTACCCATGGCGGTGATGAGACGACGCGAAGGCATAGCCTGCATACCGTCCTTTTTGCCACCCTGTCCACTGTATTCCACTCCAAGGCGGAAAGACAGTAACGGGTTAAATTGTACTTCGGTGAAGATGCCCGCACCCATTGCCAACCGCGATTTGTAACCTTCACTCACGGGAGTGGTAGTGCCGCCTGCAGTGATGTTTGGCAGGTTCAGCCCACCTTTAATCCCGAATTTGACATCCTGGGCATACAACCCGCAAGCTGCCATAACGATAAACGCTGTGCTAATCAGAAATTTTTTCATGCTTGATTTTTATTTTCTTTTCCGACCTAAATATTTTTAAGACCTATCAGGTTAATAAAATCTAATAGGCCAATAACTTTCAATTGTTTACATCATTCCTTCAACATTCCACACAAATGCCCGTAACCCTTGCTGTTCGGCTTTGGAATCAAGTTTTTTGAGACTGGCTAACAGGCCTTCCACCCGTTCGTCCTCGGTGATGGCGAGGATAGCCGAGTTTATCGAAGGCCAGGTATGGTTGCCGAAGTGTGGTTCGCCGCTGTTGGTACCGCGGCCGTGTGCATTTTCCCATTTGGTATAACCCCTGACAAAATGGCGGTCGAGGATACTGTTCACCGCTTCGGTGAGTGCCTGGTTGTAGGCTATGAATACTGCTTTCATTTTTGATTTTTATTTTTTGATTAAAAGACCCCGAAGAAGACCGTAAGATATGTAAGATGGTAAGACCGTAAGAATTCAATTTTTTACGATCTTACACTTCTTACTATCTTCTTAGTCTTCATCGTACTGAACGATACGGCGTTGGCGTTTGACGGAAAAGGCGCCGAAAACGGTATATACAATAGGGATAATGACAAGTGTAAGTACGGTAGAAAAGGTCAACCCGCCAATGATGGCGATACCCATCGGTTGCCATATTTCGGAACCTTCGCCGGTACCAAGCGCCAGCGGAAGCATACCGAGGATAGTGGTGAGCGTGGTCATCAGTACGGGACGCAGACGCGACTTACCGGCTTGGATCACTGCCTGGCTGATGGATAGACCGCGTTCACGCAACAGGTTGGTGAAATCGACCATCACAATACCGTTCTTCACCACGATACCAACAAGCATCACAGCGCCAATAAGGGCAATGAGGCTTAACGGGGTACTCGTAATAAACAGTGCTAAAAATACGCCAGTAAAGGCAAACGGCAGTGAAAGCATAATAATCCCAGGCATGAGCAATGACTCAAACTGTGTGGCCATCACAATATATACCAATATGATAATCAATATCAAAAGTATTCCCAAATCGCTAAATGATTCAGCCTGATCTTCGGCATTACCGCCTATGGAAACACTTACACCCGAAGGAACCGGTGTTTCGGCTAATATTTTTTCGATTCCCTGCACCACTTCTCCCAATGCAGCGCCATACAATGACATGGTTATTGAAACCACACGTTGCCGGTTTTCGTGTTCGATGGTCGGTGGTGAGAAATATTCGATGACACGGCCTACATCTTTCACACGGATGGCTTGTCCCGTGGAACTGTATATCTTGATGTTTTCGATATCTTCGAGCGATTCGCGGAATTTTTCATCGTAACGAACAATGATGTCGTACTCATCTCCGTCTTCGCGGAATTGACTTGCAATCAATCCATTGATACGGTTACGCACAAACGTTGATGCCGTGGCGGTATTTAATCCGTAAAGGGCAAGTTTTTCGCGGTCGAAAACAATGCGGTACTCAGGTTTCATGTCTTCGCGGCTCAGTTTCATGTCGCGCGTACCCTTAACACTTTTTATCTTAGCCATCAGTTCCTTGGCAAAAGTTTCGGCAGTATTGAAATCGTAGCCGAATACCTTCACTTCTACATCGGAGCCGCCTCCCATCATGCCTCCGCTGCTTCCCGTAGTTACGCTGTATTTCACGATTTCGGGCAGCGTATTGAACTTGTCGCGCATCATATCGGCGATGAGGAAAATGCTACGGTCGCGTTGGTGGGCGTCAGACAAACGCAAGGTAATACTGATCACGTGCGAGCCAGACGTTCCGAAAGCTGCCCAGATATTACTACCATCGGCAGCACCCGTACTGGTGGATACAGCCAACACTTCGGGAAACTCTGCCTGTATATACTTGGTGATCTTGTCGGTCATCTGCGAGGTATATTCCAGTCCGCGCCCCTGTTCCATTTCAATAGTGGCTTCTATACGTGCATCATCGCTCTTCGGGAAAAATTCCGTTGGAACCAACCCCATCAGGAAAATACTGGAAACAAAGATTCCGACACAGACAATAATTAGGAAAGTACGGTGGCGAACCGCCCAGGTAAGGATGTTAGCATAACCATTGTCCAAACCATCCAAAAACCTGTCAATCGGCTTGAAGAGGATACCCAATCCCTTATACGTTTTATTTGCCTGAAACCGGAGCAATTGTGCCGAAAGCATTGGTGTAAGCGTAATGGCCGCAATCATGGATATGAATATCACGATACACACGATCCAACCCAATTGTTTAAACATGATCCCGGCAATACCCGGAACCAGTGTCAACGGGAAGAACACGGCGATAACCGTAAGCGTGGTGGCAATAACGGCTAACCACACTTCATTGGTGCCGTAGATGGATGCTTCGCGCGGCGAACTGCCCTTTTCTATATGCTTGGTTATATTTTCGAGTACCACAATGGCATCGTCCACCACCATACCGATGGCTATGGAGAGCGAGCTAAGCGATATAACGTTGAGCGAACCGCCCGTAGCGTAAAGGTATATGAAACTGGTAATCAACGAAACGGGTATCGTAAGGATGATGATAAACGTGGCCCGCCAACGCCCGAGGAAGAACAATACCACGAGCATCACGAAGAGGAAGGCGAATAACACTGTTTCGGATAAGCTGTTGATACTCTTTTGAATGAAGTCGGATGTGTTGTACATCACGTCTATTTTCACATCGGGCGGCAACGTCTTGGCTAATTTGGGCAATTCTTTGACCACAGCCTTGGAAATAGCAACCGAGTTGGCTCCCGACTGTTTCTGGATGATGATCATCACACCGTTCTTGCCATCGATGCGTTGCTCCATGGTGATTTTCTGGATGGTGTCCTTCACCGAAGCCACATCCGACATCAATACGGTTCTTCCGCCCAAGCGGCTCACCACAAGATTTTTGATTTCATCGCTGTTGGAAAATTCACCCTCGGCACGGATGGAGAACGATCCCGAACCGATATCCATTGTTCCGGCAGGCACGTTGATGTTTTCACCCGAAATCACTTGCCCGATCTGTTCGATGGTAAGGTGGTAGGCGTCCATCTTCACAGGATCTAAGTTTACCTGTATTTCGCGGACAGGCGCACCACTGACACTCACTGCACCCACGCCGTCGATACGGTTCAGCGGGTTAGTCACCTTTTCCTCAAGCAACTTATCTAATGCCAGATAGCTCTCATCGGCTGTCACCGTAAGGAACAGGATTGGAACCATGCTCATGCTGAACTTGAAGATGGTCGGCCGCTCGGCATCATCGGGCAAGTACTGCTCCACACGCGCTATGGCATCGCGGATATCGTTCGAGGCTTCGTCAAGGTTCGTACCCCACTCAAACTGCACGGAGACCAGCGAAAAGTTATCGTACGACTTGGATGTCAACTTCTTGAGGTTGTTCACCGTGTTGAGGTTGTCCTCCAGTATCTTGGTAATATTCGTTTCGATATCGGCGGCGCTAGCTCCCGAGTATTGTGTAAACACGCTGATGGCGGGAATATCCATTTCCGGATACAGGTCAATGGACAGGCTTCGCAAAGAAAACAGCCCGAAAATAATCACCCCGATGAAAATCAGGATGGTCGATATCGGTTTTCGGACGGAGGTTTCGTATATTTTCATTGTTTATTGATGATTGTATATTGATTGACTATTAGTGATAATAACTTACTGAACACTGTGCATTGGCCAATATTCAATAACCAATTATCAATTATCAATTTTAACTGGCGTTTGGTCGAGCAGGCGCGATTGCCCGGCAATGACTACTTGGGCGCCCGGCTGTATACCTGAAATCACTTCATAGCGATTGCCGATGAGGCGTCCCAATTGAAGCTCGTGGCGGCGGGCCACACCATTTTCCACGGTGTACACATAGCGGGTGTTCGTTCCGGGTTGCTTGATCACTGCCAAGTCGGAAACTACCACGTGGTTGAGCGTACCGAAATTAAGCTCCACACGGGCAAACATCCCCGGACGGATGGTCATATCGTTGTTGGCGATGGTCACCTCGGCGTTGAATGTCCGTGTTAGTTGGTCAATAGTGGGATAGATGATATGTATTTTACCCACGAAATTTTTGTCGGGATATACATCGAGCTTCACACGCACCTCCATTCCCGTTTTCACTTGCGGGAAGTAGATTTCGGAAATATTCACCAGCACTTTCACAGGAACGATCTGCATCACAGTGAGAATTGGTTGCGCACCGGCATAGATATTCTTTGCATCGAACGTGCGAGCAGTCACCACGCCGTCGATAGGCGAAAGCAACTCGGTGTTTTCAGCAAGGTTACGTACCGATTCGCGTGCTACATCCACCTGCGAGGTCAGTTGGTCGAACTGTTGCTGTGTAGCACTACCCGACTTGTACAGTTCGGCAACACGCCCGAGTTCTTTTTCGGCGTTGGCCAACTGCAATTGCGCCTGCACAAGGTTGGTTTTGTCCATCTGCACCAGCAATTGTCCCTTGTTCACGCGGTTACCCACTTCCACCAAAATATTATCGATACGTCCCGGAATGGTCGGCGCAATCTGGTTCACCTTATTAGCTTCGATGTTGCCGGTTAATTCTGTTAATTGTTCTACCGGTTGTTCGTTTACCGTTTGCACTTTCACCAAGACAACCGAGTCCTGGGCAGCGGAGTTCTGCGACTGGTCGGAGCCACCGCCTCCGCAAGCGTACAGGGCGATAACCGCCACGATTAAAATACTGTGAAGAGCTTTCATTTTATTATGATTTTCAATTTTTGATTTACGATTTATTATTGGAATGGAACGCGGATGACACTGATCAGACTGATTTAAACGGATTTTGAAATCAGTGAAGATCCGTTTAATCTGTGTCATCAGTGTTCTATTTGTTATAACGTATTTAAAAGTGTTTCCAGATTGGTTTGTGCCGAAAACACTTCCATCATTGCATTGATATAATTGGTTTGAGATTGCAAGAGGCTGGTATTGGCCGTAGTAACGTCTAAGCTTGACGCTGTCCCCTGCTGGAACTTGCGGGTAATACTCTCAAATACACGCCGCGATACTTCCATTGCTTCTTTTTGCAACTCGAATGACTCAACCGCGTTGTTGAGGTTGAACCGTAGCTGCTTTTCCTGCATCAGCAACTGATCGGTGAGCAATACCCGGTTATTGTAGGCTGTTTCCAGCTTTATCCTGGCCTGCTGTGTACGCACGTGCCGTTGTCCCGAAGCAAAGATCGGAATGCTGGCATTCAGCCCGATGACGTTGTTCGGTGACATATCAAAGGTCGATTTCTTGATTTTGTACGTATAACTGTAAAATGCGGCAACTGTAGGCAAGGTGGCTGCTTTTTCGAGGCTTACCTGCTTGTCGGCCAGATCTATCTGCTGATCCAACAATTGCACGTTGTAATTGGCATCCAAGTCGAAGGTTAAAGCCAACGTTTCCTGTACATCCTTTGATGCAATCAACTCTTCAAGGGTTTGTGTCAGTTCAACTTCAGCATTGGTATCAGTACCCAACTGAAACCTCAACAGGTTATATGCCAATTCGATGTGGCGTTCCACAGTCTTGATGCCGTTCATCACTGTAGCCACCTGCACCTTCAACTGGTCGGCGTCCGTTTGTTCGGCCACACCCACGCGCACCATATCGGCTGTGCTTTTGGCCAACGTTTCGATATTTTTCAGGTTCTGTTCCAGTATCTTCTTGTTTTCTTCGGCAATCAAAATAGCATGATAGGCCGATTGCGTTTGTTGTTTCACATCCAACTCGCTTTGCAGACGGACCGTTTCAGTCATCTGTTCGCCTATTTTCGACATCTTGATGCCCACCCAGTAACTGGCGTTGAACAGCAATTGCGTTACTGTTGCCTGGAAGTTGCTGGTCGGTTCCAAGGCGATTGATTGTCCGAAAAGTTCCATTTTAAACCCCATCATATTCTGGTAATCAACCGTGGCGTTTACTTGCGGCAAACCTGCCGAAATGGCTTCCCAGGTTTTCTTTTGGGCTTCCGACACCGACAGTCCGGCATTCCATACGGTTCTATTGTATGTTACCGCATGATCCTGCGCTTCCTTCAAGGTGAGGCGCAATACTTTATTTTGCGCTTCCTGCGAAAAACCCGGCACACACATACCGAATAGTATGATACTCAGGAGAATCTGTTTCAATTGTATTTTCATTTGTATGATTGATTTACAAAATTTATTGCTTAAATATTTGAGAAATGTATGTTGTCCTGCAAAACAAGAACGGTAAAGCTTAACTTACCATGCGCTGGCCCTGGTCGGGGACAGAATTCCAAGATTTGTCGCCATATCTTACAAACGGTTTGTTGCAGGAACGGTCATTTGACAAAATGTGTGCCACGTTTATTGTTTTGATGTTTTTTCTTTATACTTATCGATAATTTCTATTCCTTTGGGTGTGCAAATACCTCGCAAAAAAGTAATTACCATATTTTCGAAAATTTCGGTAAACGAAAATTTATCCAGGTCACGGTCATTCATTGCAATTCCATCAGCCTGCTTGCTGAAGAAAACAGCAATGATCTCCGGGTTGAGGTCATCGCGGAAAACACCCTCGCTGATGCCCCGTTGTACCAATTGTTCCATTCCCTTGCATTTATCGTCATGCATGCGCATCAAGTGCTCCTTGTATACCTGCGGGTAATACTTCCGGATGTCATTCAACATATCGAACTGCCTTTGTGCAGCCTGCTCCGCTCCTTTTTGCATCAGCACCAGGATCGCATCCACTACATTGTCTGCCTTATTGAAAACCCTTTCAGAGAAAACGGTACTTTCCCTGTGAAAATTGTCAATACATGCAATCAGCAAAGCCTCCTTGTCTTTGAAGTTCTCGTAAATAGTGCGTTTCGAGATACCCATATGCTTCGCCAGATCGTCCATCGTGGTGCTTTTGACGCCTGTACAAGTAAACAGCTCCGAGGCTTCTTCGATGATGCGTTGTTTTACCATTATTTATCCTTACCTGAAAAATTTCGCGACAAAGATACATGAAAACTTTAAAAACATTTAAAGTTTTCATGTTTTTGATAAATATTTTTGATGATTTATTTCGATGCAAAAGTGTAATGACTCCACATTATATGGAACAATTATTCGATAGGGTTTAGCTACCTCCCGACGAAATGCCGTATTTACACGATGAAATACTTCCAGATAGTTTCCGGATAGGCACTCTGTGTCCCTGAAAAAGCGGGTAGTATGAAGGCGCTAATATATCTTGACAGTTATGATTCTGAATCAATATCCCTGATAATCTCAAAAATAGGTTGTCCTGGCTTACGACCTGTCAGTTTTTTAAACTCCCGTTTCAGGGATATGATTTCTTTTTTCAAACGGGCATTTTCATCTGTCAGTTTTTGGATTTGCTTCAAATATTTTTTGGCCTCTTTGGAAAATTCCTTTTCCATCCTTGCTCGTTCTTTTGTTATATTGCTACGATTCATCGATTCGGTTTTAGCTGTTCGCACTGGGTCACAAAATGCCAAATTTATAGTTTTTTGGAATAGAACAACAATTTTTTGTGTAAAATTATTGAATACAAATCGCTTCTCCGTGGCTCTCCGTGTGTCCTCTGTGGTTTTCTGTGTCCTAAAGAATTCGAAAATGGACACAGAGAACCACGGAGGAGGCTGTAAAGCAAAAGTGGCGGAATGGGATTATTGATACAAACCTCCATCCGCCACTATCGCACAACCTAAAAAATCAAATCATTTGTTTACTTAATTAAAACCTATACGCCAATGATAATTGAATTGACGAATTTGACAATCCATAATCGAATCCTGATATGTCGGTTTTCACTTCATCGTTAAAAAATACTGTACAGCAAATTTACAGATAAATAATTGTTGGGGTATTTGTTTTTGTAAGTATATATCCGTTCGTTATCCTTGTCCTCGGTATGCCTATAGTCGTACCCCAGCCTATAACTTATGTTGAGCCTGAATTGCGGCGAAAAGTAATAGGCCATGTCGAAGTGGAGTGATGTGATTGAGTAAATCCAGCGATCTTTGAAACCGTACACAAGCGATTGAGAAATATAGCCTCCTATGGATGTTCGTGAATTGGGATAAAATGTCAGTCCGTAATCACCGGTTAATGCGGTCCTATACGAATCCCCGTGCTGGGGATAATCCATCCCGGCCCATTCAATGGAATATCCCAGGGAAGTTCTTCGTTGCCAGTACAAATTGATCGGTTTTTCCGATTCGTACATGGCTAATAGCGCCACCCCATAGTCAAAACGCTTGATGGAATCCTGTACCGTATAATCATTCTGATTGAAATAGACAATCTCGCGCCTATCATTCCCATAATACAGGTTTGGCATAACACTTACGGTAAAGCGATTACCTGCTTTCCTATTGACATTGGCAAACTGCCAGTTGTCATATAATGAAGTGAAATATGTCGCCGAATGATCGTTTTCGACATAACCTTTTTCAACAAAAAGCGAATCAATGGAAGTTATCTCCTGGATGAGCCGGATGCGCGAATCGAACTGTCTTTTGTACTTGACCTTGGTGATCAATTGCGCCAATTCATTGATTTCTTCCGACGAAAGGTCTTTCTTTAAAACACCCTGCTTTTGCAAATCCTGCAGGATATATACCGCTTGTCGTGCATCGCCTACTTCCTCTATGCGGCCCTTGCCCACCCCGATAGCAAAAGAAGCATTTGTTGCAAATGTGCCTTTGGTGCTGTTAAAGGATTGATCTGATTCATCATCCAACTTTTCCTTAAAGTGATTATACGAAAATCCTGCAGATGGGGCAAATAGCAGGAAATTCTTGTTGTTGCCATAATAACGTCCGGTGTGTGTGAAGCTCAGGTTTATGTTGTAAGTTCCACTCTTTGATAAATATTTACTCTCGGTTTGAGTCCCACTATAATCATTTTTATTTGAATAATCATTTTTACTGTAATATCCTCCAACCGAAAATCCTATATCAGTGGTATTCTGGATCCGGATGGAATTTTTCACACGATTATAATCAAGTGACAATCCGCTATTCAGATTCATCGCTTTATTTTCAGTCTTGTACGAATAGTTACCCGACTGATCTTGAATCGTTGAAGTGTTTCCCATCGTGCCGTTAAAATTGAAATCCAACGACTGGCGTTTATATTCCGGATTGACATAGTCCTTTAACTTGTAATTGTCATATTGTGCAAATGCGGAATAGGAAAATGTGCATAAAAGCAAAAGCAATGCTGGGAGAATAAGTGTATTTTTCATGACATTAGATGATTTTTATATTTGAAAATATGATTATCGGATATTGTAAATCCTGTCAAAGAAAATTCTACCACATTAGTACCACATGGAAAGTTTCGGTACCCGGGCGAATCTGTGTATTGAAATCAGAATACGTTACGTAGAACCCCACTTCGCCCACCACGAAATCAAAATCGTATGTTTGTGTCCAGAGGAATTCCTTATCATTGGCTCCTTCGCCCAAATGCAATACATACGGCATTCCGTTCTTGATCCCTTTCTCGGTCTCGATATAGGCAATTACCGTTCCCCATTTGTATACAACGTCAGTAAGCATATTCAGCGGTTTGTATACGCAGAAATAAGAATTCAAGTCTCCCGGCTTTCCTTTCAATTGCCATTCATTGCTATTGATCGTAAACGAAGTGGTATGCCAGTTAACACCTTCGCCATCTCTACCGTCAAAACCTGCCGGTCCTCTTGGACCTTCCGGACCCATTGGTCCTTCGCATGCCATCAAGGTTAACATTAATGTAGCGATCGTAAAAAATAGTGAACTTTTCATGATTGATAAATATTTAAGGGTTATTTTATTATTCGTGTAGAAATATTGTCACGCTTTGTTTCGGTTTAACGTTGACGACGGACTGCTGCATCTTGCCTTTCGCGGCTTGCCCGTTCCTGGGCTTCCTGCTGCTGACGGCGTGATTCAGATTCCTTGCGTTCACGATCAGCTCGTACTTGGGCTTCTTGCTGTTGACGACGATTTTCTGCATCTTGCCTTTCACGATTTGTTCGCTCTTGAGCTTCCTGTTGCTGACGACGTGATTCCGCTTCCTTCCGTTCACGATCGGCTCGTGCCTGAGCTTCTTGTTGCTGACGGCGCGACTCTGCTTCCTTACGTTCGCGGTCAGCACGTTCTTGGGCCTCTTGCTGCTGACGTCTTGAATCTACTTCTTTACGTTCACGTTCAACCCGTTCTTGAGTTTCCTGCTGCTGGCGTCGTGACTCTGCTTCCTTTCGTTCACGATCGGCACGTTCTTGAGCCACTTGCTGCTGACGGCGCGATTCAGCTTCTTTCCGCTCACGTTCAACTCGGTCTTGAGTTTCCTGCTGCTGACGCCGTAACTCAGCTTCCTTACGTTCGCGATCGGCACGTTCTTGGGCTTCTTGCTGTTGACGACGGTTGTTGGCTTCTTTTCGTTCACGATCAACTCTTGCCAAAACGTCCTGTTGCTGACGACGATTTTCTGCTTCCCTGCGTTCACGGTTAGCTTGTTCTTGCGCTTCCTGACGAAGTCTTGCTTCCGTTTCCTGCTGCCGGCGTGTTTCAGTTTCGCGTCTTTCCCGTTCCTGCGCTATCATATCCCCATGATTTACATTTCTCGCCGGAAGGTTGATAGCAGGAGACCTTTCGGATGTCCTGACCAAATCGGAAAACTGCGGCTTTGCAGGCTCCGGAAGCACCGGCCTTTTCGAATCCCTGTGATTTTCTACGGGCTTAGGAGGGTTGGGTTTATGAGGAGGCCTCGGTGGTTCGGGCTTGTGAGGTGGTAAAGGCTTGTAGGGAGGCCTGTAAGGCGGAGGGCAAAAGTGAGGCGGCCAATAAATATCGACGAAATAGTAGTTGTCATAAATATAGAATGAGTTATCAACCGGGTAATAATTGTTGGTAATATACGTTACCGGGTAATCGTTATAGTAACCGATATCCGGATCAGCAGGATAATAATCGGTATCAGCGTAACCACCTTCCGTATAAGCATAACCGCCTTCTTTCAAATCGATGGGCGCAGGCGTCAACGGATGAAGACCCAAGTCGATCGGCTGTTCAGATCTATTCAAAGCAGTATTGACGGATTGCACTGGATCATACTCAAGAATATTTGCCTGGGGTGTGACGATACTAAACTTCGGCGGTTCCAGCGCCACTTCCTGAATGACAATTGTGTCGTGAGAAGGCTCAACGATAACCGGTAATTCGAGCCTTACTTCTGCGGCTCCGCCTTCTGGTTGTTTGTTGCTGTTTTTGCAACCCAGCAGGACGATGACTTGAACCGCAATACAGATGGTTAGAATTCGTTTCATGACTTTAAGAATTATAGGTTATTATTTACCTTGATGAATACAAGTCATGTACCAAATTTTGCAAATAGCTGTTTATTAGCAATATATATTGTATGAGAAAAATTGAGGATGTGAAATCACATTGTGATTTCACATCCTCAATTCGTACTTTTTCAGTTTTCACCCCTGAGCCCTAAAGGGGAACAACTGTCTTCCTATGCTTCGCAAAGTGCGGTATACCGTAGCTTCTCTTTAGGATCGGGGTAAAACAAATTATTCGCTGTAAATCATCTTTTTGGTTATCCCGCCATCCACAACGAAATTTTGGCCAGTGATGAATCCGGCTTTCTCGCTCAGCAAAAAAGTTGCCATCCCGGCAATATCATCTACCTTGCCCACACGTCCGCAGGGATGTTGTGCGTGATCGTTCTCAGAAAGTTGATCGTATTGGTTTACCTCTACCCAGCCGGGGCTGATACAATTAACACGTGTCTGCGGGCCAAGACTAACCGATAGCGCATGTGTTAACGCAACAATCCCGCCTTTGGACGCTCCGTATGCTTCGCCATTGGGTTCGGACATGATTGCCCTTGTAGATGCGATATTTACAATGGCGGAGCCTTCAGCCAGTAAGCATTTACCGAACTTCACCATGTAAAAGATACTGCTGAGGTTCACCGATAAAATACGGTTCCAGTCTTCAACAGTCATTTCATCAATCGGGATAAATCGGCCAATCCCGGCATTATTGACCATGTAGTCGATTTTCCCATGCAATTTGGCAATTACATCCATTGCCTGCGCTACTTCGTCGGCGTTACCCACATCGCATACCAAAGCCTGGAGCAACCGGCCTGATGTTTCACGTTTCAAGGTATCGATATATTGATCGTTAACATCCAATACCATTACGGCACTCCCTTGCTCTAGCAACGCAAGCGCAATAGCTTTACCAATACCATGCGCACCACCTGTTACAACCGATACTTTCATATTCTACATCGTTTTGTAATCGACTAGGATTCTCAGGATTTACAGGATTAATTAAGCAATTTTGCTAATCCTGTAAATCCTGAGAATCCCAGTCGGGTTTCTGCATCAATTCCGTCAACGCCCGGTTCACCTTGTCGAATGAAAAGCCATTAAGAACAGCTTCCATCTTTTCCTGTATCTGATCGTTACACAGGTTGCCGATACTACCCTCATGAGTATGTCCCGTTCTCTTTACAGGATTAAATCGGCCCTCGTTGATCTCCACGCCCACTTGTTTGTACGCGTCGCGGAAGGGAGTGCCGCCGAGTACCAGTTCGTTGAGCGCTTCCACACTGAACAGGTAACGATAACGATCATCATCGAGGATATCGCGGTTCACAGTGATCTGCTCCACCATATAAGCCAGCATCCCGATGCAGTTCTTCATCTCTACGAAAGCTGGGAAAAGTATTTCTTTCAGAATTTGCATATCACGGAAATAACCTGATGGCAGGTTGTTGACCAACAACGTAATATTCGTAGGGAGAGCCTGTATCTTGTTGCATTTGGCGCGGATCAGCTCGAAAACATCAGGATTTTTCTTGTGCGGCATGATGCTCGAACAGGTGGTCAAATCGTCGGGTAAACTGATGAATCCGAAATTCTGGCTCATATACAGGCAGGCATCCATACTGAAACGCGCCAATGTAGCGGCAATAGATGCCATAGCAAACGCAACGGTTTTTTCGGTTTTGCCGCGACCCATCTGTGCATATACCACATTGTAATTCAAATCATCAAATCCAAGCAATTGGGTGGTCATCGTCCGGTTGAGCGGAAAAGAAGAGCCATAACCAGCCGCCGAACCGAGCGGATTTTGATTGGCTACCTGCCAGGCTGCTTGCATCAACCGGAGATCGTCGGTGAGGCTTTCAGCATAAGCGCCGAACCACAAACCGAACGACGATGGCATGGCTACCTGCAAATGGGTATAGCCGGGCATCAGTACATCTTTGTACTGCTCGCTTTGCGCGATCAATGCATCGAACAATTGGCCGGCATCTTTCACAATTTCTTCGATCTCATGTCGGACAAATAGCTTGATATCTACCAGCACCTGGTCGTTGCGCGAACGCCCGCTGTGCACTTTTTTACCTGCGTCGCCTAACTTGCGGGTAAGCATCAACTCCACCTGCGAATGCACATCTTCAGCGCCATCTTCGATATAGAAATCATTGTCCAATATACACTGGTATATCACACGCAATTCCTCTTCGAGCGCAGGAAGTTCCTCTTTGGTTAAGAGTCCGATACTTTCCAGCATGCGGATATGCGCCATGGTTCCCATCACATCAAACTGCGCCAGGTACATATCCATCTCCCGGTCGAGCCCCACAGTAAACCGCTCCACTGCCTCATTAACGTTTGTTCCCTTATACCAGATAGGTTGATTTTCGGATTTCATTCTTACAATTTATTGAATGATCCCACAAAGACACAAAGGCCACCAAGTATTTTGTGTTCTTTGCAGCTCTGTGGGATATGATTATGAAATACAAAAGTATGGATTTTTCATTGATCACACATCTAAAACTTTTTACCTTTGCGAAAAACATCAAACCG
>JAVBSH010000078.1:0-18222 GCA_031547085.1 Bacteroidales bacterium | reverse complement strand
GATGCGTACTATAAATATAAAGAATAAAATGGTCGCATAGCTGCAAAAGACCCTAAAATAGGACAACGTATGAATGTCAAAGAACAAAAATCAAAAAATAACCCCAGTAAATATGCGGATTTGGTGCTGGGAAACTTTAGTGATATTATGGTGGTGCTGAAAACCTACCGTTCCATTACCCGCGTGCTTGAACGGGTTGAGGAACGTTACCGCGATCACCGTCATCCCACTACTGTTACACCGATTCAATTTATCACTGAAACAATTGGCAACCTCAACAAAGCGATCGACAAAGGGCATTATTTCTACACGGATATCAAAAAAGAAGGGATTATGCTATATGATAGCAGCCATTTCCAATTAGCCGAAAGTAGAAAACTCAACTTTGCCGAAATCAAGGCATGGGCAGAGGAGTATTTTAATGAAAGATTTACCAGTGCAAATGAATTTTTGGATTCAGTAGAATACTTTTGTGGTAAAGGTCAACTCAAGAAGGCTGTTTTTATGCTGCATCAAGCCATTGAAAACTATTATCTTGGTACAATACTGACATACACATTATATTCCGAAAAGGAGCACAGCCTAACCAAATTGGCGGCTGCGGCTAAAACACATTACCTGGAAACGGCCAAAGCCTTTCCACGCAATACACCCGAAGAAATACGATTATTTGACTTGCTCGAAAAGGCTTATGTACAAGCACGGTATAATCCTCTTTTCCATGTAACAAAGGAGGATATTGAGGCGATCATTCCCAAAGTGGAATTATTACGGGATATTACCAAACGGGCTTGCCGGGAAAAGATTGAGTATTATCAGAAAGAAACAGAACGGCAATAATATTGATCTTAGTTATTTCTGATGGATATTTGGGATAAAAGAAAACGTTCAGAGGTAATGTCAAAAATCCGGTCGAAAAATACAAAACCGGAAATGCTACTACGGAAAGCCCTTTTTGCAATTGGTTACCGGTACCGGATTGATTACAAAAATTTACCTGGTAAACCAGATATTGTTTTCCCGAAATATAAGACTGCCATATTTGTCCATGGCTGTTTCTGGCATGGGCACGAAGGCTGTAAAATAGCCCATATCCCGAAAAGTAATATTGAATTTTGGGAACAAAAAATTTCAAAAAACCAAGAAAGGGATCAAAATAATATCCTGAAAATCACATCTATGGGCTGGAAGATATTAACTTTCTGGGAATGTGAAATTTCAAAAAAAACTATACCGTATATCATTGCGAATATCGCTGAAATGTTATACAAAGAAATACCTATTCCTTATGCCACAAAAATTAAGTTCTATGAAGAAATCGGGGATAAAGTAATGAAAGTCGCCGAAGATACTGTTGTTTATGGTAAAAAATTATAAATGAGCATTTTACCTGTCCCCCTCTCCTTCTACTACTTCGTTTGCAAATAATTTGTATTCTTCAATGAAATCAGGGCATACAGGAATTAATCCGAAATTTTGGACTTTATCAATAAAATCAGACACTTCTTCAAAGTAGATATAATCTTCTGATTCAGAATCATTGTCAAATTCGTAGGATATTTCCAACAAGACCTGGGCCAACCCCAACAAATCATTTGTTTTGATTTCAAATAATATATTCTCGTGTTCAGTTTGCTAACCATACAGAATTCTACATGATAAAAGTCAATATTTATTTAACAGTAAAAGATTATCATTGCGTGTTTATTCAATGAAATCCTGTCATACACAAACTTTTATATCAATTTATCATGAGATCCCTTATCAAAACCTTGACTTTCCTGACCATCGTATCGTTGTTGTCCTTCTCAGGCCCGGCAACGATCAGCGATGAAACAATCGAATCGTACTGGCAATCGGGAAAAACGCTTCCGGTAGAAGCTTCACGTCAATATCCCTGGCCGCAACAACGGGTGCAGGATGACAATGGTATCAACGTATTGGTTGATCTGGCACACCAATGTTCCTTCGCCAGCCTGTGGGATGCGCCCTACCGTTTGAACAACCTTGGATTCCGCTCGGTGGGTAGCATGGCTTGTTTGAACAGCACACTCAAAAAAAGAGGACAATCGCGGATACGTATTTATTATAAATCCGATGAAAAGATATTTCCTTTTGGATGGTGGGATAATCCGGAATACAACGTGGTGATTACCGAGCAGTCGTCGCCCGATGCACAGGAATATACCCGGGATGAGATACAAACGCTCACCAAGTTTGTCGAACAGGGCGGTGGACTGATCGTATTGGTATCGCCGCAAAAAGACCCGGAAAAAATTAACACCTGGAGTGTTAACCGCTTGCTACGGCAATTTGGCGGAGGATTGACCGACGAAACCGACACCTGGGAACAAATAAAATACCAGGTGGTGTCGGGCGGCAAATCGTGGAAAGTACTCCGTACGGGCGACAACGGAAAACCTGTTGCCATGGGCGCTTCATACAAAAAAGGATACGTTGTGGCAATCGGCAGCCAGGATGCATTCCGTTACAAGAGGGAAGATGCACGCGAGAAAAAAGACAACGTCAACGGGTTCATCAAAGAGACATTGACATGGGCTGCCCAAGGGAAGAAGCCGGTTGGAGGCGCCGCCTCTTTCCCTATGACCATGGGTGGCGGCGGAGGAATTTATCCCGAACTGGAACAACAAATGGGGCAAATTGTACTCTATTACGCTGCCAATCAAAAACAAGAGCTTTTGAATTGTGTTCGTAATGACATTCCCACGGCCATGCGCAAAGTAGAAGCATGGTTGCCATCCAAATCCACAGCAGAACCGATGTACCTGATACTTGCTGCCGGCGACGGCGGCGGTTGGGCAGTCAATGCTTTTAAACCCAAGGAAAATGGCATTATCAGCCTCGAACCGTTTGGCGTACTGTCAATCTTCGGGCATGAACTGGCGCACACTATGGCTGGCCCGTTGAACAGCAAAGGCGAAAAGGCCGGACATTCGCCTGTGCCCAACCAGGGCGAAGCGCATGCCGGATGGTACCAGGGAAAAGTAAACGCTTTGTTTGACGCTTCATTATTGCAGAAATCAAACCGCGAATGCAACAAGATTTTCGATAAGGAAGGCGTGTTGACGCAATTAGACCTGAGCAAACATTACGAAAATGAAGAAGGTCGTAAAATCTGGGGATACGGTACGGCCTGGAACAAGGTATGGTACATCTGGCAGAAGCTGGACGACCGCTATGGCCCCACATGGTATCCTCGTTGGCGGTGGATACAGCACGACCGCTGGGCCGAAATGCCGGACAAGCAGCTTACCTGGGAGGAAATGATCGAAGATATGAGCATTGCTGTGAATGAAGACCTGTTTCCGTTCTTCGTCAAGCTCGGTACTACACTCAATAGGAAGAGTATGGGTTCGGTGACCTACCAAGGCAAAAACATCAGCCTGTCGCCTGCTCCGATTGAAATTACTCCGGCAGGAAACGTAAGAATAGAAGATATTGGTGATTACACGCAGCCGTTGAAGTATTAGCCGGGGAAAACAATCGGTCAAAGAGTAACGGTTTTTGATAAAGGCATATCCAAAGATGTGCATAATTTTATATCAAATTTCTTGTTTTTTGAACGATCAATTCATTATCTTTGTCATCCCATAACCAAACTCAATTCATCATGAAGAAGCTCTATTTATTTTTAGGACTGGCACTTGTGTACAGCTTCTTGGCTGTTGCCATGAATAACAAGATCTCCAAGGAAAGGCTGGAAGGTAAGTGGAACGTGAAGGTAGCCGGCGCACCATATGGTTACCAGGATTACATTGTGGACATCAAGGAAAATAAAGGCGACTACAAAGCCGATATCTTTTTTGTCGATTCGAAGAATAAAATTTCAGACCAGGCGCTTACATTGAAAGACAATAAGCTGGCCGGAAATGTGAATGTTGAAAACGAAAAGGTGGATATAACCATCTGGGAGGAAAAAGGCGTGGTGCAAGGAACTGCTAAAAGTTCATCGGTCGGGACATTACAGATGGCTTTTACACGCGCAAAGAATTAATTTTAAACCAAAATCCAAATCATGAAAAAAGTAAGTTTGTATGTTTTAATTGCAGCCATTCTTTTACCGGCTTGTCAAACGAAACAGAATGTGCTCACAGAAGCTGAAAAGGCTACCGGTTGGCAATTATTGTTTGATGGACAGACGCTCGATGGTTGGCGCGACTATAATGGAACCGGACTAACAGCTCCCTGGGTTGTGGAAGACGGCGCGTTAGCTGCACTGGGTAAAGGCAGTGACGGAAACGGATACATCGTTACCGATAAGCAATACGAAAATTTCGAATTGGTGTTCGACTGGAAAATTGCCAAAGGCGGAAATAGCGGTGTATTGTATCACGTGGTGGAACGCCCGCAATATAAGGTGCCTTATGTCACCGGGCCCGAAATCCAGATCATCGACAATGTCGGTTTCCCGGAAAAACTGGAAGACTGGCAGATGGCGTGCGCCGATTATGCCATGCATGTAGCTGATCCCGCAAAGACCAAACTCAAACCGGCCGGCGAATGGAATACGATGAAGGTCGTATTCGACAATGGCCATGTGGAACACTGGCTCAATGGCGAAAAGGTCGTAGAATTCGACGCTTGGACAGACGACTGGTTCAAACGCAAAAACAGCGGCAAATGGACTGATGCTCCCGAATATGGCCTGGCACATAGAGGTGTGTTCGCATTGCAAGACCATGGCGACAGAGCTTGGTACCGTAACATTAAAGTACGTGAACTGCCCCGCAAAACTAAGGAAATAGCATTATTCAACGGAAAAGACCTTCACGGTTGGGAAGTATGTGGAACCGAAAAATGGTATGTACAAGATGGCCTGCTCATCTGCGAAAGTGGTCCGGACAAAGGGTATGGATACCTGGCTACCCGCGAATATTATGACGATTTCGAATTAACAGCCGATTTCAAACAGGATGCCGACGGCAACAGCGGGATTTTCTTCCGTTCGTATATCGAAGAAGGAACCAAGATCGCCGGTTGGCAGGTAGAAGTGGCTCCCCCGAACCATGATACCGGCGGTATATACGAATCGTACGGTCGTGGTTGGTTGGTACAAATCCCCGACGAAAAAGAAAATATCCTGAAAATGGGCGAATGGAATACAATGCGTATCGTGGTGAAAGGCGACCAAGTAACCACCTTTCTCAACGGAACCCAAATGGTTGACTTGAAAGATGAAAAAATCGGTAAAGCGCAAGGACGTATTGCATTGCAAATACACGATGGCGGCGGCATCAAAGTTTCATGGAAAAATTTGAAACTAAAACAGTTGTAAGATTTTCACAAATCTATTGGTCAAATAAAAAGCAAAAATCGGCTGAGACATCTCAGCCGATTTTTGCTTTTTATTTGACCAATATGCAAGAAGTTAGATATCAATCAGCTTTTCTGATTTTACCGACACCTTCTGAACTGATCTGCTTGATGGTGGCATCACCCGAATAAGTAATAGACCCGACACCTGAGTTTCTCATTTCCAGTTCCTGCGAAGCATAAACATCGGCGCTTCCTACACCCGAGTTCCTGATATTTACTTTGGCAGCTTCCAAGTCCATGGCCTTTAGACTACCGACACCGTCCTTCCGCACGATGAATTCTTTTGCTGCGCCGGAAAGCTTGGTATTGCCTACTCCTGTCAATTTGACTTCCAGCCGGTCGCAATCCAGGTCAAGTACGCTGTTTGAAACCCCAGCCACATTAAATTTGAATCTGTCACCCCTAAGCGTCGTACGGGTTTCCACAGAACACACACCTTCAATATCCAATTGGTTGATGTTCCTGAACGCAATGTATACATTGTTTTTAGTGGTCTTACCCCAATTGATATTCTTTTCGATATCCAGAACTAATGTACTGCCATTATTGTATACCTTGACATATTGTTGCAAATTGTCATCAATTTCAACTTCTACACTTTCAGTATCGCCTTGCGTAAGGAATACTTTAAAAACGCCGTCTACCTCTATTTTATCGAACGGGGATGCCTGTCGTTGTTCGATGGCAACGTTCCCACTCCCCCTTCATTTTCTTGTCGTGAGTTATGACACAACTGGCAAAAAACAAAGCGATCAGCACACTGCAAATCAATATATTTTTCATCGTTATTGAAATTAAGTTATTTGTGATTTTATGATAAAACGCATGAATCATGTGATTTGTTACAACCGATGATTGTAAAAAAAATGCAATTTTAAGGAAATTACTAATAATTATTATCTTTGTATAACTTTTTTTGAATCGTTACGTATACAGAGAGAACGTACTTGTTTGTATATGTGAAAAATGTCTGACATAAAAAATGAACATGAAAAAAGTCTTATTTTATCTGATACCCTTCATGCTGTTATCAGCCATTATCATTGGCGAAACACAAGCACAAAATGAGAATGTGCCTATATCAGCGCAGGACACTTCGAAAATGGCAAAGCGTGGCCGGAAGGATCGAGAAAAACCCGAACGGTCGCTCATCAAGAAAAAACCTGTACCATCCAACAAAAATATAAAAACATCGGGAAATTGGTTGAGTATTGCCACTGCGTTTGACGATAACAATAACAAAGGCTCATCCATCAGTAACCCGATTGAGATTGCTTCGGCAGAACAATTGGCTCATCTGGCCAAGCAGGTAAATGCCGGAAAAAATTTTGCCGGCAAATACTTCAAGCTTACAGCCGACATTAACCTCAGCGGGCGCGAATGGACACCCATCGGGTGGTTTGGCGACGATTACGATGACAATTCCATGCGATTCTGCGGATCGTTTTATGGCGACGGACACAAGATAGAAAAACTGGCGATCACCAAAGGCTCGGATTATTCAGGATTATTTGGTGCATGCGGAACAGGTGCGTATATTGAGAAGCTCAATATTGTTGATTGTTATGTCAAGGGGAAAATGATCGTTGGCGGATTGGCCGGCGAATTAATCAACGCCTCCTTGTCCGAATGCACGGTTTCCGGAAGTATTATTGCTTCCAACGAATGTGTTGGCGGCATAGTGGGTATCAACAACGGAACGATTGTCAATTGCCAGACTTCAGCCGAAGTATTTGGCAACAGCAACGATACGGGTGGCTTAGCCGGAGCCAGCGGCGACAGGATGATGGGCGTGGTGGACAATTGTAAAGCTACCGGCTCCGTTACCGGGTACTGGAACGTAGGCGGACTGGTAGGACGCAGCAGTGGTGTCATCAGCAATAGCCAGGCTTCGGGCGATGTTAACGGTGAAGAATGGGTCGGCGGGATGGTCGGCTGGACGGACAAAGGCATGATTACTTTCTGTCAGGCAACAGGTATTGTAAAAGGTTTTTTTGACGTCGGCGGGTTGATCGGGTTTAGCGGATACCAGAACAGTACGATACAAGTCAGCAATTGCCATGCCACGGGCAAGGTAATCGGCAATGGCGCAGGCAACTATTGTATCGGCGGATTGGTAGGATACTCCGGCGGCATTATCAATAATTGTTATGCAACGGGAACCGTAGATGGCGAAGAGTCGATCGGAGGATTGATCGGCGAACACGGCGGGAAGACGACCAACAGCTATGCTTCGGGAAATGTTAAAGGAAGTTTCGACATAGGCGGACTGATCGGATTCAACGGATTCCCGGGTAGCCTAACTGTCGTTGAAGATTGTTATGCCGCTGGTTCGGTAACAGGATATAGGGTCTTCAATTATGGTATCGGCGGATTGGCCGGTTATTCGGGTGGAGCTATCAACAAATGTTATGCACTGGGCGCAATCTCAGGGGAAGATGCTGTAGGCGGTTTGGTAGGTGAACAGGCTGGAGTTCTTTCCGACTGTTACGCTACCGGCGCTGTTTCTGCTAAAATAACGGCAGGCGGCCTGATCGGTTGGAATTGGGCAAGAGTCAGTAACTGTTTCGCCACAGGGATAGTGAAATGCAATGGCGATGTCGGTGGAATTGCAGGCCAGAACCAGGATGCGGAGGCAATCATCAAAAATTGCTATTTCGACAGGCTAAGCACCCGTCAGGATTCAGGTCTTGGGGTGGATAATAACTTGCAAGGAAACCAGGTAATATCCAAAACCACCGACGAACTGAAAAATGGCAGACTGCCCGAAGGCTTTACCAAGGATATATGGGTGGCTGAGGATGGCGATTATCCACAGCTAAAACCTTCCAAAGGACAATAAATTTTACAGATATACAAGAAATATGAGAGGTTGCCCGGTTCCGGGCAACCTTTTTTAATCAGGAACGCTTATCAATACGTGATTCACATCTTCCGCAATCAGTCACGCCTGCAACAAGTGCAGCGCCATATCCTCAGCCACAAGCGTCGGTACATGTGGCTGTCGGCACTATTGTTACTTTTGCTGATATATGTCTTTTTGCTTCCGCGGAAATTGTTTGACAAACCCACCTGTACAGTCATTGATGACCGCGAAGGACGTTTATTGAGTGCAAAAATTGCCGACGACGGACAATGGCGTTTCCCGGCGGCCGATTCTGTTCCCTACAAATATGGAAAGGCATTGGTAGCATTTGAAGATAAACGCTTCTACCGGCATATCGGCGTCGATCCGTGGGCGTTGGGACGTGCTTTGAGGCAAAACATTGCTACCGGGCATGTGGTCAGTGGTGGGAGTACGATCACCATGCAAGTCATCCGCTTGATGCAGGATAATCCGCCGCGTAATTTCCTGCAAAAAATGAAAGAAGCCATACTGGCAACACGGTTGGAACTACGTTATTCCAAGAGCGAAATACTGAACCTGTATGCTTCCAACGCACCCTTCGGTGGCAACGTGGTAGGTATCGGCGCTGCCTCATGGAGATATTTCGGACGCGAACCCAGTGAACTAAGTTGGGCAGAAGCGGCCACACTGGCCATACTGCCTAACGCCCCGGCGCTGATCCATCCTGGCCGGAACAGGGAGCGGTTACTGGACAAACGAAACCGTCTGTTGGATAAGTTGTATGAAACAGGCATCATATCCTCCGAAACATGTTCCTTGGCCAAGGATGAACCTCTACCCGACAAGCCCCTGCCCCTCCCCAACGATGCACCGCATCTCCTGAATCGTATCGCTGCAACACAAAAAGGACAACGAATCAAGACGACCATCGACCGATCGTTACAATTAAGAATCAATCATATAGTGCAGCAACATGCCGCCTATTACCGCGGGAACTATGTCTACAACATGGCTGTAGTGGTGGCTGAAGCTGAAACAGGCGATGTAACGGCTTATATAGGTAATGTGTACGATCAGGACAACATGGCACACGGCAACCGCGTAGACGTGACTACTGCGCCGCGTAGTACCGGTAGTATACTGAAACCGTTCCTGTATGCTACCATGCTCGATCAGGGCGAATTGTTACCCAATATGTTGATACCTGATGTGCCGCTCCAGATCCGCAACTTTGCACCCAAGAATTTCAGCCACAGTTATGATGGGGCTGTTCCGGCACACCGTGCGCTCGAACGCTCGCTCAATGTACCATCAGTAAGAATGTTGCAGACGTACGGCAACGAAAAATTCCATCTTTTGCTCCGCACGCTTGGGATGACCACGCTGACCAAACCGGCTGATCATTACGGGCTGACGTTGATACTTGGTGGTGCGGAAGGCACACTGTGGGATATTACCGGGATGTATGCCGAACTGTCACGACGCCTGCAGCACTACACCGAACGTTCGGGCATGTACGATCCTGCCGATCACCATCCCCTGAATTTCTATTCATCGCAATCCACCCGTATGCAACCGAAAACTCCCGATGCACGGCTGGAAACAACAGCGACCATTGAAGCGGCTGCAATATGGCAAACATTCCAGTCGTTATCCGACCTGAACCGCCCGGAAGAAGAAGCTACATGGAAGTCATTTTCGTCATCACGCAAGGTAGCATGGAAGACCGGAACCAGCTTCGGGCACCGTGACGCCTGGGCTGTGGGGGTAACGCCCGGTTATGTGGTAGGCGTGTGGGTAGGCAATGCTTCGGGCGAAGGTCGTCCAACCCTTACAGGCGTGAATTACGCAGCACCGGTACTGTTCGACGCATTTGCACAAATGCCGTATGGACCGTGGTTCCAGCCTCCGTATGATGACATGGTGAAGACCGTAGTGTGCCGCAAAAGCGGGTATCGTGCCTCGATGATTTGCGATGAGACGGATACGGTATGGGTAGCCCGTGGCGGCATCGAAACAGATCCCTGCCCGTACCACATGATGATCCACTTGAGCAAGGACGGAAAATACCGTGTCAACAGTGAGAGCGCCAGCGTCAGCGACATGGTACATGTGCCGTGGTTTGTGTTACCGCCCGCACAGGAATGGTATTACAAAACAAAAAATATGGATTATAAGCCGTTGCCTCCCATTCACCCTGACTGCTTAGGTTCGGAAGGCCAACGACAAATGGAACTGATTTATCCGCAACAAGACCTGACGGTAGTGTTGCCACGCCAATTGGATGGTTCGCCGGGACAAGTGGTATTCCGTACTGCACACCGTCGAAAAGGCGCAGTGATCTTCTGGCATGTGGACAATCAATTTGTGGGTAGCACCGAATCCCCGCACCAGATGCCGATAGCGCCCACTGCTGGGAAACACAAACTTACCTTGGTGGACGATGCCGGCAACACAATCACAGAAAACTTTACGGTGGAGGAAAATGAAAAAGAAAGGTAATGATGTTCGATGATAATCGACTTGACGACTAAAAAAGTCTCGACTTCGCTCGACAGTACGCTTAGTCAAATAATCATTTTTGTAATCTTTTGGTTGTCTATTCTAACTCATTTTTCGGATATAATTTTCCCGTTATGGTCGAATATGTTTTTTCGAATACCGAATTTCCCAGCATTGGCGATTAGTCGACCTTCCAGTAGGTTGCGACGAGAAATATCCTCATTATGTCGCAACATCTCTATATAGCTTTTTGAAGAAGCGGCATGAATAATACTTTCTTTTTTGGTGTTGGGAATAGCTAAGTTATAACGATTATCAGGCAAAAGAATATAGTGTAGCCCTATTTGGACAAATCGTTCAACCAGATCCAGGTCTTGATGTCCCATTGGTTCGAATGATTCGTCATATCCCCCAATCATATCAAAGCACTTACTCCGTACTGCAATTCTTCCACAACTGCCGTCACCGTATGTACCACTGAATTGATGAATAACGCATCGGTTACCATGTTGCTCGAATGCTTTCATCACATAAGCGCCTCCCCAGGAACCTGTATAATTATCACCATCCAAATTTACCAATATATTACCAGATGCCCACCAATGAGCCGTATTTTTGGCTATAGACATGTGCCATTGAGGTAATTCATCCGTGTAATAATATTTTAAATAACCCGAGGCCAATTCGGGCTGAAAATTATCAACGATCCACTCATGTAAACCATCATCGCTACCAAAATCCACAAGAATAAATTCAATAAGATCGTTATAATAGGCATTATCATCAAGGTTTTTTCTTAATGTTTGCCGGATTTGATACAAGCGATTTTTACAAGTGATACAAAAGGAAAGTTCTGGTTTCATCATTCGGGTATTACAAATTGTTTTGAGTAACAATAACGCTTACCGGTAAAAAGATAATATTTCTTCTTTAAGAAATCTGGTTAATGTCTGATGGTGATATCGTAAAAGGTTTTTGTTTTTATCCAACAATTTATCCGTCCATTTTTCAGCCATGATGATTTCATCATCCGTAAGAGGACGATGAGCCATCAATTTCAAGTGTAACTCACATTCCTGACGGGTCGGGATAATATCAAACAATGACAGTTGGTTAAGTTTGATTTGGTCGGCGTACATTTGTTGTTCCTGATACTTGTTCTGACTTATCTGTTCAGAATGTATCCTGTAATATAATAAAAATGAAGGAATATTATTAATATTTCCTACTTTTGACAGTTGAACCATTAGGTCAAAATCCCCAGCATAACGATATCGTTCATTATAATGTATGTTGTGTTTTATAAGTGTCTCTCTGCGCAGAATCATAGAGGGATGGTAACAAACGTTGGTCTGGAGCAGGGATACTTTGCACTCATCCTCTCCAAATGTACGGATGGCAGGCACAGATGAACCATCAGTATAAAGGACACGTGCAAAAGAACCTAACGCAACATCATCCGGATCGTTTTCCATAAAGTTAAACTGAGTGAGCAGCCGGTTAGGTATGGCTATGTCGTCGCCATCCATCACACAAATATATTTTCCATGAGCCAATTGCATGGCCATGTTTCTTGACGGGTAATTTCCTAAATTAATTTTATTCATCATCAACCGTATTCTCGAATCATGGTAAGATTGTATTATCTGTAAAGTATGATCAGTTGAGCCATCATCTATAATGAAAAATTCAAATTCGGAAAATTCCTGGTTCAATATGCTTTCTATGGCTTCACCAACATACTTTTCGGCATTGTATACAGGCATTATCACTGATATCGGTGGATGTAATTTCATTTTATTGATGTTTGTCATTGGATATTAGACAGGTCAAATACCTCCCTGAAGGGATGGAATACCTTTCGTCCATTGGCTGTAAGTTCTTCGTGTATGGTTTGCAATGCAATGAATTTGTCTTTACGGCAAGTAAAGTATTTCCCCTCATTCGAATTGAATCGATCCCGCATAAAGCCAGTATCTCTGATGGGATAGCCCAATAATTGGGCAACTAATGGGATGCGTAATTCATCGTGACATAATTCGGGCATATATAATTCACTATATTTTTTTAGAAATGATTTTGGAAAACAAAACCCACCTCCTAAAGCAGACAGCGGAGTGGATTTATACTGGTAAGCTTGGTAAACAAATGTTAAGAGTCTTTTCCATTCGTTCCTGTATGGTTCCACAGATGTCCAGAACCATGAGTTTTCGATTTGCGATAAAGGGATGACTCCCGTTAACCCGATATCCCCAATATTAATACCTGCGTATATTTCTTCTATGGCGCCGAATAATAACAAATCCCATTCAATGACATAAGCCATATCGAAGTCAACATGTTTGCCGACATCACAATACCAATCCAATAGCGCTAAGTCAAAGTTTTTCCATTTCCACTCACTTGAATTACTTTTAATTGCATAAATATCACACAAATATTCATGCAGCATGTTTTGGTGTTCTGGTAAATTTTCTTCATTGCCGCCGTATATGCCATAGATAGGCGTATGGGGATTGTAAAACTTTAATAGTTCCAGCCTATTGAGGCAAACGGTGGGCTCTTTATGAAACCTGAAAATAATCATCGATTTTTTCATTGTCATTTCAGATTAGATTGGGATTTTATTACATAACGACAGTAAAACTTTTATCTTGGACAGGATTAACAAGATAGACCTTATTGAGCTAATAGAATATGTTTTTCAAGTCTATCTATGATGGTATGATCCGTTTGTTCATCGAATTTACGGGCAAATAATTTCCCGGACCTGATCAATCGTTCGAAATCCTCGTTTCGCCATATCTTGGGATATTCCGGACCTTCGTCCCAATTGATATTCCTGAGATTGTCATCCACAATGGTGTCGTTCCATCCGGAATTTTTCAGCATGGTCTGGAACAGCATCTCGTCCGGAACAAAAGTATATTTGTAGAAATCATATAGGCGGTATCCGGGACGGCATGTTTCATATATCCATTGTACGCATTCGCCCGTGAGCGACCACCATTGCGATCCGTTATAGGGCTGTATATCCTCAAAATAGGGACGGACCATATTCCGTTGTTTTTGTATTTCCACCAATTGTGCAGCCTTGTGGTATCCTTCATCTTCTATAAACCATTTGAACCGGATACGGCTCAACCCTGATTCATACAGTCGAGGCGATGGAATAGTATGGGCCTCCAGGAAATTCCCACCTTTGTTTTCACTGAAAAAAAGCAGCATTTCCGCATTGGATCGTAACGGAAAATCCTGTCCGCTCATCAAGTGGACATAGTCTGGTTGTACTTCGCAAGAGTACATTGTATCTATCAATTCCAGTGTTGCTTCTATCATGCCAAAACCTCCCCATGATACTTGTTTTTGCTGGTTGCAGAAAATAACATTAGGTAATCCGTCCAATTTGCCTTTGAACTCTCCCATGCATGATTTCCGGTCGACATGAACAAAAACATATACATGGGTGTCCATGATGGCTTTGACCAATCGGCGGAGTTGACCAGGGTTTTTATGAGCCAGTATCAAATATGCAAATACCATGGGTTTATCTGCGGTTAATGGCTGAACGGACCGGCTGAAGGAACCGTTCGAATAACGACATGTCCTCAATGATAATATCGGCAGTTCCTCCCATTTCCTGATTGAAAGGGATGGAAATGCCATAATTGGAATATAAACCGCCGGGCAGTTCTATTTCGGCAGTATACATATCCTTGACAGGAATTAGCGAAATGGATGTGACAACACCTTTAGTAATTCCAAATTCCATGTAGGGATAATTGTCTAATTTGATAATCACCTGTTGGCCTTGCTTGATTTTACCCGAACCGGCCACCGGAATTTCCATTTTTCCAATGATTTTTTCCTCATGCAGCGGCAAAATACTTATCACGGGTTCGCCGGCAATAACTGATTGATGGGTTGCCCATACATTGGCAAACGACACAATACCCTCGCCCGGACTGCGGAATGTGTAATTCTTTTTCCATAGGGCCAATTGATTGTACAGTACGTCTAGATTATTGGATATTTGATCGGTGAATTGTCTTTTTTGCTGGTGATACTCCGTCTGCAAATCAAGACATGTGATCTGTTGTTGGTTTAACTGCATCTGGACATTTTCCAAGGTAATTTTTGCACCTGTCAGCGAGTGTTTTTTTTGCAGTAGCCGGCTGCGCGACTGGTCGATCTCAGCGGGCGTAATAGCGCGAATATTAGTCAATACGGAATCCCGTTGGTAATTCCGCAGTTCGATAGCCATATCTTCTTCCAGTATGTTTAATTGTTCGATCAGTCGTTGCCGATATTTCATGATCAGCTCCATTTGTTGTTCTATTGCTTCTATTTTCCTGAAATGGTAGCGGAGCGTTTCGAATGCCTGATAATCATTCAATGTCTTGCGAAATTCCAGATAGTATGGCGTTACGTCGCCAAGTTTGAGATTCAGGTGTGCGAAATGAATACCTGACATATCAAACCCGTTTTTCTTTATCGAATCCACCATTGCTTCCAGCATGAGCATATCCTTGGTATCGGCAGGATTTTCCAATACTGCCAAAAGCTGGTTTGCCGCCACTTTTTGATGATCGGTTACCAACAATTGATGGATGCGTCCTGATGTTTGTGCTATAAGATGAACAGGAGGGTTGGATGAAGTGATCATCACCCGACAGTGAATCACATCCGGGTAAGAGAAAAAAACAGTACCGCCAAGGATCAACAGCATTGCACCGAAAATAACCATAATACCGTTACGAACCAAGCGATTGGGCGTACGCCCCAAAATAGCATCGATCTCCTGGCTGCGCAGTTCTATCGGGTTATCGGTGACAGGTGACGGGTGACGGGTGACAGGTTGTGTTTCTTCCGTCTGTGCCGATTCAATGATATGTTGATGATCTTCCGTCAATTCTCAAATTTTTAATTACCAAGTTCCAACTGGTTTTGCACTAAGTGGAAATAAGCGCCTTTCTTTTCGATCAGTTCGGCATGGGTTCCACGTTCCACTATTTCTCCCTTTTCCAGTACCACAATCTGGTCAGCTTTTTTTACTGTACTCAACCGGTGCGCCACCACTACTACTGTACGTCCCATATAAAAATTTTCCAGGTTGTCCATAATTTCCCGTTCATTGTTGGCATCCAGCGAATTGGTAGCTTCGTCGAAAAACAGATAGGCGGGGTCTTTGTAAACCGCACGCGCTATCAGGATGCGTTGTTTTTGACCCTGGCTGAGCCCACTGCCTTCCTGCCCTATTTTGGTATTGTATCCGGCTGGAAGTTCTCCGGCAAACTCATGTACATTGGCTATCTTCGCAGCATGATACAATTTGTCCTTGTCCACTTGTTCGTCGCATACAGCTATGTTTTCTGCTATATTTTCCGAAAAAATAAATCCGTCCTGCATCACAATACCGCATTTCGAACGCCAAAACCGTGCATGGATGTTGCTCAAACTGGTATTACCTACCTTGATCTGTCCCTTTGCAGGGCTGTAATTGCCAATGAGCAATTTCAACAGGGTGGTCTTTCCGCTGCCGCTTGCGCCAACGATGGCTGTGATCTTGTTTTCGGGAATGGTCAAGGTGACATCTTTGAGTACCGGGGGCGAACTTGGCCCCTGATAACTAAAAGTGATATCTTCCACATACAGGCTTTTATCGTCGGAAGGTAACTCTGAAACATTCAGTTGATTGATCTGGTCTTCGTCTTCTTTGAAATGGACTTCGCCCAAACGTTCGATACTGATCTTGGCATCCTGGTATGAATGTACGAACCCGATAAAATTTTCGACCGGCCCCTTCAATTGTCCGAGAATGTACTGAATGGACATCATCATACCCAGTGTCATTTGGCCGTCAATCACCGCCTTGGCGGTGATTACCGAAAGGATAATGTCCAGTATCCGGTTGATAAAAAACGATCCCGTGCTTTGTATCTGTCCCACGGAAAGCCCCTTGACGCTTACATCGAACAACTCTGCCTGTATGGATTCCCAGCGCCAACGCATTTTCTTCTCACTGTTGTTCAGCTTGATTTCCTGAACGCCTGCTATAAGTTGCACAATATTGCTCTGGTTGCGGGCAGAACGTTCAAAACGCTTAAAATCCAAGACCCTCCTGATACGGAGAAATGCCAGCACCCAACCTACATATAGGCTGTAACCGACAACGAAGATTACCAGCAGCGTCAGGTTGTACCATGCCAGGATACAAGCAAAAATGATGAAATTGAAAAAGGAGAAAAAAGTTGAAATGGATGTACCGGTCATGAAACTCTGAATACGGCCATGATCGCCGATACGCTGCATAATGTCGCCTGTTTTTTTCGAATCGAAAAAGGCGATGGGCAATTTGAGTAGTTTGACTAAGAAATCGGAAATCAATGCAATGTTGATGCGGGTACTGACATGCAGCGATATCCAGTTCTGCACAAAACCTACCGACATCTGGCTCACGGCCAATACCAACTGTGCTACCAGAATCAGTATGATACCCTTGAAGCTAATTCCTCTTTTGAACTCATAAACAAAAATTTATTAGATTAGATTTAAATTAGATAAATAAAAAAATAACAAGCACACTACCGCTTGTTTATGATTTAGGTGCTGGTGTTGGTGCTGGTGTTGGTGTAGTACAAGTGTTAACGCACCAACATATGCCTTTTACAGTACAGTCTCCACCATCACAATTATTTGCTTTTGCTTCACCCCCAATAATATATACTAACTGCATACTATTAAGAGTTTCTTCGCAGAACAATTCAGCAATTTCATCGAACTGCATCCCGACCTTTTCGGTCAATTCTTCTTTTTTACTCATGATACAAAGAATATTAAGTGATTATTAAAAATAGCAGGCACACTATTGCCTGTTTATGTTTTCATGGATTGATTAACTTGAACGAACGCATCAACATTCCATGTAAAGATTTGTCGATAATAATTCTTTAACTCGGCTACCATTTGCCTGTTTCCGCATAACATCTGCATCGCCTCACCGGTAGCTTCGGGATTACTCCGGTCCATTTCACGGAATACGATTTTCTTATGCTCAACCGGTAATACCGTTTCGGCTATCAGGAGTTTATTATAGATCAGGTCGCGCGTACACATGTCAAATGGCGCTTTTTTCCTGAAAATATGTCCTACCTTGATGTTTTTCATTAGTAAACAAATTCCGCCTTCGAGCCATGTTTTCAGGCTCAGGTAGGTCTCATCGCAGCCATAAGTGTGCAATCCGGCTAACCCCCTTAGGTATAGCCAGTATCGTTTGCTCATTGCATAGCAGGCGCCCAATACACAGGGTATTTGAATCAACGGTTCATCGGGCGCTTGATCGGTATATCTCCATTGGGCATCCAGCATTCCCCACCCTGAATTTTCATCCATATTAATAGTAAGTAGTCGTCTATAAATAATCGCCGTTATTTAGTATCTTTGCACCATGAGATACATTGAATTATCAGAAGATGCCCAAAAGGAGTTGGAAGGAATTTATCGAAGTCATTCCAAATCCTACGTTCGCCAACGGG
>JAVBSH010000008.1:0-19844 GCA_031547085.1 Bacteroidales bacterium | reverse complement strand
TCCTGCTTTGGCACACGAAACAGTAATGGGGCTGTCTTTGCCGGACAGTCCGTGCGGACAATGTGCTGAATGTACGGTTACCTGTACGGCAGGATTTCAGGTGGCAGGAAAAGTAAAGGATATTGTGCGGATACGGGAAGTACCGGAAGAGTTTATTGTGTGAGAAGTGACAAGGTTTCGCAAGGACTGACATGATTGATTGAAAAATAGTAGTGAGAAGACTTTTTGGAAACTTTTGTCTGTTTTCTTACATTTGTCCAAACTATTTTTTATCATTTTCCATGAATCGTTTCATTTCGTTGGCTGGTATTTTGGGCGTAACCTTATTTGGGGGGGCTTGTAATAAGCAACAGGACGTTCTCAGGTATGTCGATCCGTTGATCGGCACAGCAGCCAGTACTACTATTAGTGCACGTACCTTTGGTGAAGGGACGGAGTTGCTGGCCAATACTTATCCTGTGGTGGGTATGCCGCATGGCCTGACTAACTGGACGCCTCAGACACGAGACAGCGAACGTAAATGCCTGTCACCATACTATTTTGCAGACTCGTTATTGCAGGGATTCCGGGCAAGCCGGTGGATGGATGGTTCATGTACGCAGGATTATGGCAGCGTAACACTGATGCCCGTGGCAGGGGTGCTCCGTTGTTCGCCACAATCGCGTGCGTCGTTGTTCCGGCACGATAAAGAGATTTCTACACCTGCATATTACTCTGTGTATCTTGAAGATTACAAGACTTTGGCAGAAATGACAGGCTTATGTTACACTGGTTTGTTCCGTTTCAGTTTCGATGAGGCAGGGAAGGCTTACATTGTGATCAACCCTAACAGCGATGAGGGCGAGGGGTCTATCGAAATCGATCCCGAAAAAGGTGAAGTGCGTGGTTATAACCCGGTGCATCGTATCTACCAGGGATGGGGCAAACCGGCCGGGTTCAGCGGGTACTTCGTGATCCGGTTTAAGCGACCGTTCTCAGCATATGGCGTTTACGAAGGTAATACGCCCGTGCCGCAACAAAAAAATATTGCCAACCGGAAGTCTATCGGCGCTTATGTGGAATTTGATGTCAAGGCAAAGGAAACCATCATGGCAAAGGTAGGTACATCCTTCACCAGCATTGATGGCGCCCGTAAAAACATGGAGGCCGAATCGCCCGGATGGGATTTTAATAAAATGCGGCGAATCAGCAGTCAGGCTTGGGAAAAGGAGTTGTCGGCCATTGAGGTGGCCGACGGTACCGATGAGCAGAAGACCATCTTTTACACTGCATTATACCATAGCAAAATATTACCCCGTGTCTTTAGCGATGCCGATGGAACCTACCCGGCGTTTGCTTCGGGTGTGCCTGTCGGCGACGGTAGTTTTACTTACTATTGCGACTTTTCCATGTGGGATGTCTATCGTGCTACTCTGCCATTGGGTGTCATCACCAATCCTGAACGAAGCACTGATTTTGTGCGTTCGCTCATCAAGAAATATGAGAGTGGCGGATGGATGCCGATTTTTCCGGCCTGGAACAGTTATACTGCGGCTATGATTGGCGACCATTGTTTGGCCTTTATTGGCGATTGTTACATGAAAGGCATCCGCAATGTCGATATGGAAAAGGCCTGGGAAGCGATGCATAAGAATGCGTTTATAACCACACAGGAAAGTAATCCGTCAGAATATCTCGATGGAAAGGGACGACGGGCATTGGCTTCGTACATGAAATACGGTTACGTGCCGTTGGAGGATAGCGTTTGGGATGCTTTTCACCGACGCGAGCAGGTGTCGCGGACGCTTGAATATGCTTATGATGATTTTGTGCTGTCGCAGGTAGCCAAATCGTTAGGTAAAACGGACGATTACCATGCCTTGGCGCAGCGTGCTGCCAACTACCGCAATGTTATTGATCCTGTTACCGGTTGGGCGCGTGGACGATATGCCGACGGACGATTCATCGAAAAGTTCAATCCTTCGGTCAAGGAATCATTTATCACCGAAGGAACGCCACGTCATTATACTTGGTATGTTCCGCACGACCCTTTGGGGTTAATGCAGGCAATAGGAGGCCGCGAGCGTTATACGACACGCCTCGATTCAATGTTTACACAGGGTTTCTACTGGCACGGCAACGAGCCGTCGCACCAGATAGCTTTTATGTTTAATTATGCCGGACAGCCGTGGAAAACCCAGCAACATGTCCGTGACATTATGCGGGTGGAATATTCCTCCGGGCCTGGCGGATTGTGTGGGAATGAGGATGCAGGGCAGATGTCGTCGTGGTATGTTTTTGCCGCCATGGGGTTTTATCCGGTATGTCCGGGTGTTTCCGAATATGTCATTGCGAGCCCGTCGTTTCCCGAAACCAGGATACATTTGAACAATGGTAAGATATTTACTGTTAAGGCCAATAATGCTTCAGATAAAAATATTTATATACAGTCGGCTACATTGAATGGACAGCCTTACAACAAAAGTTATATCACTCATGAAAATATCCTTTCAGGGGCAACTTTTGTGTTTGAGATGGGCGATAAGCCTAACCAGGACTGGGCTTCACAGCCTGAATCGGCTCCATATTCGATGAGTAGACGATAAATAATTGACAATTGATAATGAGTGCCTGCATCATTCATAATTTATAATTCATCATTCATCATTCATCATTGACAATGTGGTTGGGTCTTATAGTAAAAGGTTTTGTGATGGGATTGGTTGTGTCCATTCCATTAGGACCGGTAGGCGCTCTGTGTATTCAGCGTACCATCAGCAAGGGCTATAAATCGGGGCTGTTGGGCGGACTTGGGGCGGCGTGTGCCGATACCCTGTATGCCATTGTTGCCGGATTTGGGGTCAGTGTGGTGATCGATTGGTTACTCAAGGTACGGAAATGGATACAGATCGGTGGTTCTATCGTGTTTATGGTGATGGCCTACAAAGTATTTTACACCAACCCGGCCATACAGGTACGCAGGAACCGTCACCGGAAACATCGTCCGTTGGAAGACTTTATCACTACGTTTCTTCTCACATTTTCAAACCCGACGCCTATTTTTGTTTTCATGGCGGCATTTGCAGGTTTTGTCGTTCACGAAGAAATTAACCACCAGCTTATCATCTTGTCTATTTTAGGCGTGTTTATCGGGTGCCTGACGTGGTGGGTTATTTTAGTCTCGATTGTTAACCTGTTCCGCAATAGGATCCGTCTTCGCCATCTTTTATGGGTGAATAAGGTCACAGGGATTATTGTATTTATTTTTGCTGTAATATTGTTGATTCAAGCATTTAACTGATCCGAAACATTTGATCCGGAACATTTTTTACTTGTCCGGGTTATTTGTATGTGGCAAAAATGATATACTTTTAGGTTTTTTATTGTTGATGTTTCTTAAACGCATCGTAGTCTTTATCATTGTTTTCAGCTTGTCTCATGCTGTTTTCGGGAGTGTTCCCGACAGTCTTGAAAACAGGTTGGCATCTGCTACATCCGATACATTGAGGGTGTTGGTATACAATGATGTTGCCCGTCAACTGATGGTTGGAGCGGCACATGACTACGACATGGCGCTGGACTATGCAAACAGGGGACTAACATTGGCCGGGCAGATATCATACCTGAAAGGAGAGGCCGAGTTGCAACGTACTGTCGGGATCGTTTATTTTTATATGAATGACTACGAACAGGCGCTCATTCATTATCAAAAAGCTTTGGATGTATGTGAGAAAATGCACGACAATGGTGGCATGGCACGCAATTGCCATAATATGGGGATTGTTTACCGTGACCAGTCGAAAATGTATTACTCGCTTGATTACCTGTTGAAAGCTCTTTCGCTTTGGAAGCAGTTGGGGAATACTACCGAAATGCTCAGTGTGTACAAAGATATTATCCAACTCTACCAGAGTGTGGGCGAATACAAGGTTGCTGCGGATTATGCCATGAGCGCTTTGCAAGTGGCTCAGGATAATGGAAATAAGCCAGAAGAGGCCTCGTTGTATGATATGCTTGCGCGGATCAATATAGCCATAGGCGATCATTGGGCAGTAGCCGATTATTACGACCATTCGCTCAAAATATATGAAGAATTGAACGATCAGTTGCAGGTTGCCCGGATTATCCAAAATATGGCTGCAACCCTGTATGCGAATGATGTCGAAAAGTCTATGGAGATGTTGCAGAAATCGGCAACGATTTACGAAAAGATATCTCCCGCCAATACGGCGTTGTATACCATTTATAACAACATAGCCAATATTTACAATTCATGGAATGAGGAGGATAGCGCCGGGTATTACAAAAGAAAAGCATTAGATAAGGCTATATTCTCTGAAAACCCTGCAACCATGTCCAATGCGTATTATTCGTTCGGACGGTTTTATTTGAACAAAGACCAGTTGGGACGTGCAGGCAATGCGTTTCAGAAAGCATACGAGATAGCTGTATTTAACGGATTGGCGAGTATGCAATCGAATGCTTTGTCGGGGTTAAGTTCGATGAATTACCGTCAGGGAAATTACCGTCTTGCCGTTGAGAACCTTCAAAAATATCAGGCCATCAAGGATTCGTTGGCTAAGGAAGAAAATAAGAAGAATATATTGCAATTGACCATGCAATATGAATTCGAAAAAGCCGAAAAAGAAAAAAGCGATGCCGTCAGGGCGCAGCTGGAGCAGCAACAGCAGGCCAACCGTCAGCAACAGACCATTGTAGTGGTTATTTCGCTTGCCCTTATTTTCACAGCTATATTGTTAATATTTATCGTGCGGAGCAATAATGTCAACAAACAGGCAAATGTCAAACTGGAAAATCAGCATCGTGAGATACGCCGCATCAACAACGAGTTGCAGGAATCGCACAATGAATTATATCGGTACAAGGATAGCCTGGAAGAAATGGTTAGGGAGCAAACCTCCAAATTGCAGCAAAGTGAGGTGCAGTTGCGTACCCTGAGCGACAATTTGCCCGGCGGGTGTATATATCGCAAACAGGTATTTCCCGGCGGGAAAGAAGTCATTTCATACATCAGTAATACGGCTGAGGAATGGTTGGGATTGAGTGCAGATGCTATCATGAGCGACATCAGCAACTTTTACCGGCTGCTTGTCGACGAAGACCTTGAGCGAAAACGCCAGTTGGAACGGGAAAGTATCCGCACCATGTCGTCGTATTCCTGCGAATACCGTCTATTGAAAGGGAAACAAGAAGTATGGCTGCTTGAAAATGCAATGCCACACTCCGGTAAAAACCAAAGCATTGTGTGGGACGGTATCATTGTCGATATTACGGAACGAAAACAATTTGAAAAGGAGCTGATTCGGGCGAAAGAACAGGCCGAGGAGTCGGATATGCTCAAATCGTCGTTCCTGGCCAACATGTCACACGAAATACGCACGCCGATGAACGGAATTGTCGGGTTTCTGAGCTTCATCGAACGCGAAGACCTTTCCTCGGAAAAACGGCAGGCATATATCCGTATTATTCGTAGCAATGTGCAACAGCTTCTGCAATTGATTGAAGATATTATCGACATCTCAAAAATCGATTCGCACCAGTTGGCCTTGCATCCTATGTCGTTTGATCTTAATATGTTGTTGGATGAACTGGAGATGTTTTTTCAGGACTTTATCCTGCGGAAGGACAAGAAACTGGAATTGGTGCTGGACAGGAGCCATTTTATTTCGCCAGGCGTGATCGAGTCAGACCCGATACGTGTGCGGCAGATATTATCGAACCTGATCGGAAATGCGGTAAAATTCACCCACAAGGGTTACATCCGTTTCGGTTACAAGCTAACCGACAATTGTTCCGAATTGTATTTCTTTGTTGAAGACACAGGCATAGGAATCCAGTTGTCGAAGCAAAAAATCATTTTCGAACGTTTCCGTCAGGAGTTCGACGATCAGACCCAAGCCATGTATGGAGGTACAGGGTTAGGACTGGCCATTTCCAAAAACCTGGTAGAGATGATGGGAGGACAGATTGGGGTTACATCCCAGGTGGGAGCCGGATCCACATTCTATTTCACATTACCATTTTTACCTATTAAAGCCGGATCTTGAGAAATTGTTGAAATGTTGAATCATTGAATTTTGAATTTTTGAATCCCTCTATCTCCATTGTTATCCTGAACTGGAACGGCAGGCATTTTCTGGAAAAATATTTACCGGGAGTGAAAGCGTATTCCCAACTTCCCGGGGTATCGGTAGTTGTTGCCGACAATGCATCAACAGATGATTCGCTGGATTATCTGCAAACACATCATCCGGGTGTACGGCTTATCGTACTGGACAAGAATTACGGATTTGCTGACGGTTACAACAGGGCTTTGCAACAAGTGGAGGCCGACTATTATGTTCTACTCAATTCCGATGTGGAAGTTACTGAAGGCTGGCTACAACCGTTACTTGACCTGATGCAACAACAGCCGGGTGTGGCAGCCTGTGTACCCAAAATCAAATCGGAAGCCAACCGCAATAGCTTCGAATATGCAGGTGCTGCAGGTGGATTCATTGATAAGTTTGGTTATACTTTTTGCCGGGGACGTTTGTTTGATACGGTTGAAGAAGATGTCGGTCAATACGATACTGCAACGGAAGTATTCTGGGCCAGCGGTGCCTGCTATATGATCAGGGCAAAACTTTTTCATGAGATGGGTGGTTTCGACAGCTTGTTTTTTGCCCACATGGAGGAAATTGACCTTTGCTGGCGGTTGAAGAATGCAGGGTATTCCATTTGGTATATGCCCAATTCGACGGTTTACCATGTGGGGGGCGGTATGTTACCGCAGGCGTCGCCTTTCAAGACCTTCCTGAACTACCGCAATAATTTGCTGATGATGTACAAGAATCTGCCGCTCAAGCATCGTCGCCGGATCATCTGTATCCGTATGACACTAGATGGCATCTCTACGATATATTCATTGCTGAAAGGTGATGTTTCGGTGCTTAAAGCAGTGTGGAAAGCGCATCGCGGCTACAAGAAAATCCGGCGTGAATATAAGTTGCCACCCTCCGAAACGAACAAACCATTGTCTGATCTTTCTTGTGTTTATCATCATAGTGCTGTGTATCAATATTTTATAAAAGGCATCAAAAATTATCAGCAGTTGCCTGTTGATAAGGAGAGATAAACATTACATGCTTTGATAGGCGTTGAAGTTTAATTCAGAAATATCAAACTTCTTTTCCTTCAATCACAAGTACAAACTCGCCTTTAATTGCTCTTTTTGTCCAGTCCTCAATTTGTTCACAAATAGTTCCCCGAACGGTTTCTTCGTGCAGTTTGCTTAGTTCCCGGGACACCGAAATACGTCGGTTTTCACCGAAATGACTTTGCATATCCTGTAATGTCCTAATTAATTTGTGAGGCGATTCGTATAAAATGATGGTTCGTGTTTCCTCTGCCAGCTGACTTAATCGTTTTGTCCGTCCTTTCTTGAGTGGGAGAAAGCCTTCGAAACAGAACCGGTCGCTCGGGAATCCGGAATTGACTAATGCAGGAATCAATGCCGTAGCGCCGGGCAGGCATTCCACCTCGATATCGTTGGCAAGACATTCGCGCACGATCAGGAATCCCGGATCGGAGATCGAAGGCGTACCTGCATCGGAAACCAATGCGATGGTTTGTCCGGTTTGCAATCTCTCGATAACCGTCCGCAACGACTTGTGTTCATTGAATTTATGATGTGCAAACATCGGTTTGTTGATACCCAGGTGCCGCAACAGGTTTCCGCTTGTGCGCGTATCTTCGGCCAGCACGCAATCTACTTTCTTTAATATTTCAACTGCCCTGTATGTGATGTCGCCTAAATTCCCGATAGGAGTAGGCACAATAAATAACTTGCCCATTTTTGTTTCGTAATGAGTGACAAGGGATAATGATTTAGGATTTTACTTGATTAATTCCCGTGCCTTCGGTGAACCAGACTAATGAATTTCTGGGTGGTATCGTCTTTTTTATCCCAATCGAAATGTCGTTGGATAAAATCCAAAGCATCACTCAGTGACACTGCGGTATCCAACTGCTGAATAGTGTTGTTGTACAGCGTATTATCACTTTTGAATAATTCGCGGATGTAGAGGAATTTGTCATTCAAACCGATGCCCGAAGCGATTGAACTGAGCGGAGCTGTTTGCCATTTGTTGGATAGGTCGCTTCCTGCTTTCTGTTGGGCTAAGGTTTCATTGATATGACGGTGTTCCGAAGGGCTGATCTTTTCTGCTAATATGCCTGTTTTTGAAGGCTCCGGCGTTGGTTTTGCAGGCTCTGGTGTTGCTTTTACCGGATTTATTTTTTCTACCTTAACAGGAATTGGTTCCGGTTCGGGTACAATCGTTTCTTCTTGGATAATGGGTTCCTTTGGCGTCGCTATCGGTTCAGGATCTTTTGCCGGAGGGGCAGGGGGAGGAGTGATAACCGATTCCGGTTGTTTTTCCGCTTTGGGTTGTACCGCCGGTTGCGGACGAACAACCTCAAGTTCGGCTTCGGCAACTGGAACAACATGATCCGCGCTTTTGTGATGTGTAGATTTCTGTTCATTGGCTGCCGATCGGTACATTAATTTGATTCTCAGCAACTGCTCATACACATCTTGAGCCTTCTGCATGGCAATGTCCAACTCCAAACCCGATATTTTTTCCTGTTCATGGAAACGGGTAATCAATAATTTTAAAAAATCGAGTTCCTTTTGAAGATAAGTGGTATAGTTCTGATGAAGCATGAATTCTTACCTGTATAGATGTACAAATCCGCATTTTGTAATTTTCGGCGAAGCGCCTTTCACTTCGGCCGTATAATAATATACACCATTGGCCATTTGTTGGCCTGCCGACGAATAACCATCCCAACGGCAGCGCTTGGCCTCGATGCTGAAAATCAATACTCCTGCGCGGGAAAAAACTTTCAGCGACACGGTACCGCCATTGCTCGCTGTCACTTCGAAAATATCGTTTACTCCGTCATTGTTGGGTGTAAAAACATTGGGAGCAATGATCGAATCGTTTGCCGCCTGGGCAACAGCTTGAACGTCTTTTCCTTCTGCCGAAGATGTCTCTGTGGCGTATGTCCGGGATAAACATCCGACAACAATTGCCACAAATACAATTATTTGAATAATTCTCATTGATTTCAAATTACCATTATTCATTTGTAAAAACATTTATTATATTGAAAATGTTGCAAAAGCAACTTCCAAATGTTTATACGGATAACAATATAAAGATGTTACAATAAAAGCAACAAAAGTAAATTTTATTTTTGCCAATACCAAAGAAAATTCAATTTGGGTCTTCCGGCTTTGATGTTTCGCGTTGAACATCGTCTATCCGAACCGGAACTTTGCACCTGAATATTTTTTGCTAATTTTGCGTCAAATATTCATATCAGTTTATAAAAATATACAATGACTTCCAACGAGTTAAGAAACTCTTTCCTGGATTTTTTCAAATCCAAACAACACCATATCGTTCCTTCTGCGCCGATGGTTGTAAAAAACGATCCTACATTGATGTTTACCAATGCGGGGATGAACCAGTTCAAGGATATATTCCTAGGTAACAATCCTGCCGTATATCCGCGTGTGGCCGACAGTCAGAAGTGTCTTCGAGTCAGTGGGAAGCATAACGATTTGGAGGAAGTCGGGCACGACACCTATCACCACACTTTGTTTGAGATGTTGGGAAACTGGTCGTTTAGCGACTATTTCAAAAAGGAAGCCATTGCCTGGGCGTGGGAATATCTCACGGAAGTGCTGAAAATTGACAAAAACCGCCTGTATGCTACCATTTGCGAAGCCAGTCCTGAGGATGGTTTTGATATGGATACGGAGGCATTCGATCTCTGGAAGCAATATCTTCCCGAAGATCGTATTCTGGTGGGAAAGAAGAAGGACAACTTTTGGGAAATGGGTGAAACCGGGCCATGCGGGCCGTGTTCGGAAATTCATTACGATTCGCGCCCCGATGATGAACGTGCCGGGATACCCGGCAGTGATCGCGTCAATGCCGATGATCCGCAGGTGATAGAGATATGGAACCTTGTGTTTATCCAATATAACCGCAAAGCATCGGGAGAACTGGAGCAGTTGCCCGCCAAGCATGTCGACACGGGCATGGGTTTTGAGCGTTTGTGTCGTATTGTGCAGGGAAAAACATCGAACTATGACATTGACCTTTTCCAGTATATCATCAAGGATATCTCGATGATGTGCGGCATACAATACGGCAAACACGAACAAAGCGACATCGCTATGCGCGTGGTGGCCGATCATATCCGCGCCATTTCGTTTTCCATCGCCGACGGGCAGATACCATCGAACAACAAAGCCGGGTATGTCATCCGCCGGTTGCTGCGCCGTGCAGTGCGTTACGGGTATACGTTCCTTGGGCGTACCGAACCGTTCCTCTGCGAATTAGTGCCTGCACTGGTACGCGTCATGGGCGATTCATTCCCCGAACTGAAAGCTCAACAAAACCTGATCGAACGGGTAATCAGGGAAGAAGAACAGTCGTTCCTGCGCACACTTTCCACCGGTATCGCCCTGCTTGAAGATATTATTGCCGAAGCTGCGGGCAAAGGACAAACGGTCATCAGCGGGGAAGTGGTGTTCGATATGTACGACACGTATGGTTTTCCGCTCGACCTTACCGAGTTGATCCTCCGGGAACGCAACCTTACGTACGATAAAGCCGGATATGAAGCCGAAATGGCGGCGCAGAAGAACCGTTCGCGTGCGGCGGCGGCTGTCGATATCGGCGACTGGGTGGAATTGACTTCGGGCAGCGAAACCCGGTTCATTGGCTATGATTATACCGAAGCCGATGTTCATATCACCCGCTACCGGAAGGTTACTTCCAAAGGTAAGGATCAATATCAATTGGTGTTCGATGTTACACCGTTTTATGCCGAAAGTGGTGGACAGGTAGGCGACTGCGGCTACATCAAGGCTGAAACAGAATGCATACCAGTGCTTAACACTAAGAAGGAAAATAATCTGAACATACATATCGTCGACCGTTTACCGGAACAATTGGACGCCGATTTCATGGCGGTGGTCGATCTTGAAAAACGCCATGCTACCGAAGCTAACCACTCGGGTACACACTTGTTGCATCATGCTTTGCGCGAAGTGCTGGGTACGCACGTAGAACAGAAAGGTTCATTGGTATGTCCGGATTATTTGCGTTTTGACTTTTCGCATTTTCAGAAGATGACCGACGAGAAAATCCGGCAGGTGGAAAAACGCGTGAACCGGATGATCCGTGAAAATACAGCACTTGCCGAATACCGCGCTATTCCGATCGATGATGCTCGGAAAATGGGTGCAATGGCGCTTTTTGGTGAAAAATACGGCGAAGAAGTCCGCGCCATCCGGTTTGGTGATTCCATTGAATTGTGCGGCGGTACGCATGTAAAAGCAACGGGGCAGATCGGTATGTTCAAAATCATTTCCGAAAGCGCTATTGCTGCGGGTATCCGGCGTATCGAAGCCATCACAGCCGAAAAAGTAGAGCAATATATTTATACGCAAGTAGATGTCATTCAGCAGATACGCGATGTATTTAATAATTCGCCATCGTTCCTGCAAGCCGTGAAAAAGGCGGTGGAAGAAAACAACGAGTTGAAAAAGCAACTCGAAGATGTGATGCGCGAACGGGCTGCTGAGTTCCAGCATGGCCTGGTGGAGAGCGTAGAGGAACATAATGGCATTAATGTGATCCGGTTCACTACGTCATTTGCCCCCGACCTCATCAAAGACATGGCTTTCAAATTGAAAGGTCGGTTCGAGCGGTTTGTGTTTATTGCCGGTAGCGACTTTGGCGGTAAGCCTATGTTGACCATTGCTTTAAGCGATACTTTGGTGGCCGAAGGCAAGAATGCTTCGAACATAGTGCGTGAAGCAGCCAAGGAGATACAAGGCGGTGGCGGTGGACAGGCGTTCTTCGCTACAGCCGGCGGCAAGGATATTGACGGACTGGAACGGGCTATGGAGAAAGCATTCCAATTGCTTGTGGGGTAAAGTAATTGAGAATTGAAAATTGAGAATTCATTTTTCAATTTTTAACTCTCAACTGGCCTAGGTTGAGCAGTATTACAATTGCCGCCGAACGCGCTCTTTCCACTTTATTCTGGACATTCAGGATTTTAGTATGAATAATGTAGGTTAAGTAAACGATATTGATTATCAATTTTCAATTCATCTCATCATGGAGGATAAGTTAAAAAAAGTAGATCAGATCATTGATGGCATCAGCTGGGCAGGACTTGTATTACTTTGGGTGATGGCTGCCTTCATCCGGTTTGTCCAGAGCCACAAGCCCGGGGCAATAGGTGTCATTGGCAGCTCCGACGGGCCAACGGCCATATTTTTTGCATACCCGATACTACAGATGACACCCGCCATCGCCGGGACTTTGTTGTTTATTATCCTGACCATATTGTTGCGTATCAGTCCGACTTCGATTGGAGGACGTATTTGCAGATATCTTAGATTTGCGGTAGTTATTGCAGGGTGCCTTTTAACAGTTGTCAGTATTGTCTGATCATCCCACAGCCAACCTGTAACCTCTTCCGTAGCAGTTGATGATATTGATCCGTGAATCTTGCGCCAAGTATCTGCGAAGTTTGGAAATGTACACATCGATGGCACGTGAGTCAATGGCCGGCTTGTTTTCCCAGATCAGATCAATGATCATATCACGCGATACGATGTCACCGGTATGTTGGGCTAACAAGGTAAGCATCGAATTTTCTGTGTATGATAATGTATGATTGGTTCCATCGGGGCACGAAAGCACATGCGTGTCGCTGTAAAACTTATAAGAACCGATATGGAACAGGTGTTCCGATGGTGCAGCATGAATAGACTTGGTCAGATGTTTTATCCGGATCACTAATTCCTCTACATCGTAAGGTTTTTTGAGGTAATCATTCGCCCCTGCCTCAAATCCGGCCTTTACATCATCAGTGCGCGACATTCCTGATGTAAATATAATCGGCGTCTGTTCGTCCATCTTTCGTATTTGGGCGCATAGTTTAAGTCCATCAATGCCGGGCATGTCAATATCCAATACGACAATACCGGGCTTGGATTCCAAAAATAACCGATAGGCATCCAAACCATTGTCGGCAGGGAATACCGTGAACCCCTCCTCCTTTAATTCTTCCTGAACCAAAAGGAGTAAATCACGTTCGTCTTCGGCCAACAACACGCTGATATTGTTATAATTCGTCACTAATGCTTCAATTTATCGTGAACTACAAACTATTGCAAAGATAAGCAAACTTCCAGTGCGTATCGCCTTGTATTTACATTTATTAACATTTGTTCGCAATGATTAATAATGATTCATGTTTTTTAGTTGCTTTTTGTTTAAAAAATCAGCCATCTTTGCATTCAGTAAATGTTGAGAAGGATTCGACGTTTATTTCAAAACAATTATTGTAAACGAATAAAGTTTCACTTATGGTTGTAAATGGTAATGTTATGTGTGTGTGTCGTGAGTTTAGAGAGGAGTTGAAGATGCTTGAAACAAACAAGCAATTTCAGAAGGAGGAGGTACTGATTGGTGAGCTTGAAGGTATGTACCAGTCGTACATTGAGAAAGATCGCCACTTTTTCCATTTTTCAGGCAAAAGCGACGTGCTTGCTTTTTTTCCGGATAGTTCGGAAGGGCTGCAAAAGGCTGAAATGTTGGCTTTGTTGTTATATCAGGATGCTTTGGTGCAGAAGGATGTTCCTGCTAAAAAAGACTTGCTGGAGAAAAGCTGGTTGCTTTACCAGTATGTTTGTGCGATGGCTAATGATTTTTCATTCGATAAGGCCAGAATTATTAAACGAATAGAACAGCTCTGGATGGAATGAAATGTACGCTTACAAAATCAGGATACGTAAACTAAGCGTTCTTGTGCTTGCCCGGAGCTGCCGGGAAAAATAATCATATCAATTAAATTAAAAAACAGATGGAAGTAATTAGAGATCCAACTTCCACCTGTTTTTTATGTTATATCGTCTTCAGATGATCTTTTCCAATTCGTCGATATTTTTTGCAATATCCTCGTCCGTCAACGTATAATTGGTCAAATCGCCGGCAAAATACTGGTCATAAGCGGCCATATCCACAAAACCATGTCCGGAAAGGTTGAAAAGGATTGTTTTCTGCTTGCCTTCTTCTTTGGCTTTCAATGCTTCGTTGATGGCTGCTGCAATAGCATGTGCCGATTCGGGGGCAGGGACAATACCTTCCGTACGGGCAAAAAGCACGCCTGCCTTGAACGAATCCAGTTGCTTGATATCTACTGCTTCCATCATATTGTCCTTCATCAGTTGGCTGACAATAGTGCCTGCACCATGGTAACGTAATCCTCCGGCATGAATGTGGGCAGGTGAGAAATGATGTCCAAGCGTGAACATCGGCAGCAACGGCGTATACCCGGCTTCATCGCCAAAATCGTATTGGAACACGCCGCGCGTCAGTTTCGGGCACGAAGCCGGCTCGGCTGCGATGAATCTTGTTTTCCGGCCTTCCTTGATGTTGTGGCGCATAAACGGGTAAGAAATACCTGAGAAGTTGGAACCACCGCCAAAGCAGCCGATCACGATATCGGGATATTCGCCGGCAATTTCCATCTGTTTTTCTGCTTCGAGCCCAATCACAGTCTGATGTAGCGACACATGGTTCAAAACGCTTCCAAGTGTGTATTTACAATTGGGCGTTTGCATGGCCAGTTCGATGGCTTCGGAAATGGCCGTACCCAAGCTTCCCTGATAGGTAGGATTTTCGGTGAGTATCTTGCGTCCTGCCTTTGTCGACATGCTGGGCGATGCAATCACCTGCGCTCCCCACGTTTGCATCAGCGAACGACGGTATGGCTTTTGTTCGTAACTGATTTTTACCATGTACACGGCCAGTTCTAACCCGAAAGTTTTCGCGGCAAAAGACAAAGCTGTTCCCCACTGCCCGGCGCCCGTTTCAGTGGTGATGTTGGTCAGGCCTTCCTTCTTGCAATAATAAGCCTGTGCCAGTGCCGAATTCAGTTTGTGCGATCCTGCCGGGCTAACACTCTCGTTTTTGAAATAGATGTGTGCCGGTGTATCCAACGCTTTTTCCAAGTCGTAAGCACGTACCAACGGAGTGGGGCGGTATATCTTGTACTTGTCGCGGACTTCTTCCGGGATGTCAATCCACGCGTCGGTTTGGTTCAATTCCTGCCGCGACACCTCTTCTGCAAAGATCGGGTACAGGTCTTCGGGTTTCAACGCTTGTTTTGTTCCCGGATGCAGGATTGGCATTGGCTTGTTGGGCATCTCAGCCGCAATATTATACCATTGCGTGGGGATTTCTGTCTCGTTCAGAACAATCTTTTTAAACTTTGTCATAATGATTTGATTTTAAATTGTGAATTAAATAATTTGATTTTCGATTGATATAAAAACAAAAGAGCCTGTTGATACGAACAACAGGCTCTTTGGATACTATATTATATAGACACAACACACCTCATTGTCCGGAGAACAATGTGTGCCACCACCAGAAATTTGAATTTGAACTAATGTTTGTGCCTTGATACATTTCTTACTTTTTGATGCTGCAAATATAAATGAAAAATTTTCAATTCATCAAAAAAAATGAAAAATATACCTCGCACAGCCAAGTTTTGTGCATTTGTATTTTTCTTGCTTTGCGTCTTCGCGCCTTTGCGTGATCATTCTCTCGCAAAGGCGCGAAGACGCAAAGCACAACTTAGCGTAAGCGATCTCGCCGCAGGTAAATTCATGCCGCGAGAAGTATAAATGGATATCAGACATCTTTGAACTAAAACAACTTTCACTTTAGTATAACAATCATTATAGAAACCATTAATTTTGCATCAATAATATGATACATTTTTGTTTGCATGATCGACAATAGACTCACTATAAGTATGGTACAATACACTCCCCTTTGGGAAGATGTACCCGGAAATTTGTCCCGCCTGGACGGGATGCTCCAACCGTTGGTCGGAAATACCAACCTGATTGTTCTTCCGGAAATGTTTCCTACCGGATTCAGCATGAATACCAAACAAGTATGTGACAGTGAAAACTCTGCCGCTGTGTTGCATTGGATGCAGCAACAGGCTTCGCACACCAATGCCATGGTTGTAGGTAGTATAGCGGTTTTAGACGGCATGTACTGCTACAATCGCTTCTATTGGGTAAATCCTGACGGAGCAATAGGCTTTTACGACAAACACCATTTGTTCACCATGTCTGACGAGCCGCAACATTTTGCAGCCGGCTCTGAGCAAAAACGTTTCGAATGGAGGGGATGGGAGGTCAAACCAGTGGTATGCTATGACTTGCGGTTTCCGGCATGGTGTCGCAACAGCCGTATAAAACCGTACGACCTATTGATATGCCCAGCCAGTTGGCCTACGGTACGCAGCGACGTCTGGTTGACACTGTTGAAAGCACGGGCTCTGGAAAATCAATGTTATGTGGTTGGGGTTAACCGTGTCGGAGCAGATGGAAACGGGTTACCACACAAAGGGGATTCAATTGTATACGGCCCAAAAGGCAACATTGTGGGACAGTTACCTGAGAATGAAGAAGCAGTGGCTACTTTTGATCTCTCGTTATCCGAATTGCACGATTTCCGGACAAAATTCCCTGTATTGGCCGATATGGATGAGTTTTCATTCTGAGACGAACCTCCCCCAGTTTAGCAGTTAATAAGCCCTCTTATTCTTGCCTTCGATATAATTGATAAACGCTGTGTTTACCACCTTGTTGCCGCCCGGTGTGGGATAATCGCCGGTAAAATACCAGTCGCCCGTATCGTTGGGGCAGGCGCGGTGCAGGTTTTCAATGGATTGAAAGATAATATCTATATCTGCTTTTATTTCAGTTGTTTTTAACAACTCAGCAATCTTTACGGAGATTTCCTTTGCAGAGAATGGCTCATAAATCTCCTTCACATAATTCACCATTTTCGCGGTCGGCATTCCTTCCTGTGCCTTACATTTCTTATATACCTCGTTGATTATCGACTGTTTGCCATGTTCCTTGAGCAATGCGATGGCCGCTTGGAAAGCCACAAATTCGTTCAACTTGGCCATGTCGATACCATAGCAATCCGGGTATCGTATTTGTGGCGATGACGAAACGAACACAATTTTCTTTGGTTCGAGGCGGTCGAGAATGCGGATAATGCTTAATTTCAAGGTAGTACCGCGAACAATCGAGTCGTCGATGATTACCAGATTATCCACGCCCTTACGGATGGTATCGTAGGTGATATCGTACACGTGACCTACCATGCTGGCGCGACTTTTATCCTGTGTGATGAAGGTACGCAGTTTGGCATCCTTGATCGCCACTTTCTCGATGCGTGTATGTACATCCATGATCTTCTCCAGGCGGGCAGGCGTCAGTTTGTCGCCGGCTTCAAGGATCAATTTCTTTTTCCGGTTGTTCAGGTATTCATCAGCGCCCTCCACCATACCGTAGAACGCTGTTTCGGCGGTATTAGGGATATACGAGAATACGGCTGTTTCGAGATTATGATCAATGGATTCAAGGATATCGGGAATCAATAATTTTCCCAGCAACTTGCGTTCTTTATAAATATCCTTATCGCTACCACGTGAGAAATAAATGCGTTCGAATGAACAGGATTTCTTTGCTTGAGGCTGTTGTACCATTTCTTCGGAAACAGTTCCGTTGGCCTTGATGATGACAGCGTGTCCCGGTTTCACCTCGTGCACCTGTTCCGCATCCAGATCGAAAGCAGTTTGAATGACTGGACGTTCCGATGCGATTACAGCCACTTCATCGTCCGTGTAATAATATGCAGGCCGTATGCCGCACGGATCGCGGTATACAAAAGCATCGCCATGTCCCAGTATCCCGCTGATGGCATATCCGCCATCCCACTTTTTACTCGATTCGTATAATACACTCTTGATGCTGATATTTTTGGCGATCAAATCCGAAATCTCGACATTTTCGTTACCTTCTTTTTTGAAACGGTCGAACAGCCGCTGGTTTTCACGATCCAAGAAATGCCCGACATTTTCGAGCATCGTCACCGTGTCCGAATAGCCGGTAGGAAATTGTCCCAACTCGGTGAGTACATGGAACATCGTTTCCACATTGGTCAGGTTGAAGTTCCCGGCAAGGATCAGGTTGCGTGTTTTCCAGTTGTTTTGACGAATGACGGGGTGAATGGCTTCCAGCGAATCGCTTCCGTAAGTTCCGTACCGCAGATGTCCCAGGTAGATTTCACCTGCAAAGGGCATCTCCTGTTTCATCCATACCACATCGTTGAGCCGTTCGGGTGTGCGTTTGCCCACCTTATTGATTTCGGAGTAGATATCCTTAAACACATGGTCGATGGATGACGGTTTAATGGAACGTTCACGCGAAATATATTTTCTGCCGGGCTGCATGCCTACTTTCACACATACTACTCCCGTTCCATCCTGTCCGCGGTTTCGTTGCTTTTCCATCATCAGGTGTAACCGGTGTAGTCCGTACAGACAACTTCCGTACTTGTAATGGAAATATTCAAGCGGCTTCAGGAGCCTTACCAATGCGATACCGCATTCGTGCTGTAATTGGTCGGTCATCTTATTTTATTGTGTGAATCTCGGGCGGGGATATTTATTTGGGAATATTAATTGTTTCGCTTACAATGAATGCCCTGGGATATGTCTTGGAAATCTGCTTGTAGAGGCGCAACGCCTCTGTTTTGGTACGGAAGTCGCCAACATATATCTGGTAATTAGGCGTATTGAATTCTTTGTAGGCTTCAATATCAGGATAACTTCTCATGAAAGCCATGCGGACCTCATCGGCTTTTTGCCGGGCTGTCTGTCCCGACTGCGAAAAGATACTGATGCGATAACCGGGGATACCTTCTTGCAATTTGTTGTTGGCAATTTGCATTTTCAACAGGTTTTCCGCTTGCGCTGCCTGTCCCAACAACTCTACCTGACCGCCTTTATCGGTTTTGGCCAGATCTGCAATTATTTGCGGTTTAGCTACATCTTGTTCCTGCGCCGACAGGCATACAGGCAACGATGTCAAGAAACAAATATAAAGGATACGGAAACAACGGGCAGGAAAAGTCCTTGACGGTTTGGTAAGGGATGTTATTTTCTTCTTCATGCTCAGCAACATAACGGTGTGTGTCTAATCCAAAAAGATATTGGATTTTCCGCTGCAAAATTAGATAAAAGTTTGAATTTTTTTAACGGGTTATAAAAAACTCTTTAAACCATCTGCCGATACACCCGTAACAACCCTTCTGCCATTGCCGGATCACTATACCGCTCCTGCGATATTTCCAATGCCTTTTTCTGATAATTTTCAAGTAAAATACTATCAGTCAATATTTTTTCCATAGCATCGGCAAGTGCATCGCTGTTGTTGGGCGAATATACGATCCCTGCATCGCTTACTATTTCGGGAAACGAGCCTGTGGCCGGTTCCACAGCCGGACGTCCTGCGGCGAAAGCTTCGCAAAGGTACAGGCCGACGCCCTCGTCAAACGTCACAGGAACACTGATGATCGTAATTTGCTTGTAAAAATCAGCATGATGTTCGGGATTGTACGTGCGGCACAAATCCACATCGTCCATATAGGGATGCAATATTTTTTTGATTTCTTTCAAAAAACGCTTGTCTTTCGCTGTATATCCGCCGGCAACCTTGAGTTTGAGGTTTTTCACCATATCCCGCTTTTTCAGTTTCACAAACGCTTCGGCCAGGATACCCAAGCCATTTTCCCGGTTCATCCTGTAAAAAAAACCGATAACAGGATCGGCAAGATACTGATCGGATGCATATTTTGCGGTGTCCACTCCCGGATATA
>JAVBSH010000271.1:0-20275 GCA_031547085.1 Bacteroidales bacterium | reverse complement strand
GCAGATATCCTTCAACAGCGTGGGGATATCGATGTTGTGTTCTACCCCTTTGCCGCAAACAGAAAAACCAATCGCATCGGCGCCCCGCTCAATAGCATCAAGGGCTTTTGCATTGGTTTGTTGGGCATCCTTGATACACATGTCCTGGCACACCTGCCAGTTGTTAGTATCCTTGCTGTTGCCCCTCACGTAAGGGAATTGGCCGGGAAGCACATCCAAGTACTCCAGGTCGGCAAGGTTTTCGCTACGATAGTAAGGCCGCACGGGAAATCCCTCGTTGGTGCGCCATACTAATTTCTTTTCGTAGTCGGCTCCTTTCAGGTCAAGGGTGATTTGTTCCTCCCATTGCGCTGTGGTTACCGGCGGAAATTCAGAAAACAGTTTTTTATCCGACATTATGATTTTATTTAATTGATGATGATTTTCAAAAAGAAACGGCAAATGTAAAAAATTACTGTTAATAAAGAACAGATAAATGTCAGGAATATAGGGAAAGGTGTTTTGTAGAAATCATTGGGTCGATATAAGACACGGCGAAAAGCTGGTGGTTGTATTGTTGCTCAATTTACAATGACGTAGATTTTGATATGTGGGTTGTCAGGTATCAAAAGATGTATCCGGAGGTTGCACAGTCTGCCTGACTACGTCATTCAGGCGGGCAGGCGAAGTAGAGTCATCTCTTGGTGCAACGCTCACTCATTACATCATTTCCGTTTTTGCCCTTCAAAAAAAAGTGAATACTCGACATGATAGGATAGGTCAAATATTTTTCTTATTTTTGTAGGTAAATTTAAGCCAAACCGATACGCTGATGCAAATGTTTGTAAACTTTTATTCCAAACTGACGAGCCGGAGTAAAAATTTGTAAACTTTAGCTCCAAACCGATGCGCTGACGCAAATGATCGTAAATTTGAACTCCAAACCGTTGCGCTGATATAAATGTTTATAAATATTAACTGTTTGTCTGTGAATAACAAACATCAAATATCATTTTTACCATTAATACCAAATAGTTATGGAAATTCAAAAAATATCTTTCGGACAGTTCCGCGCTGCAGAACATGTACAGTTTGGCGCTGAGATTTGTGAATTGATTGACGGGGCGCTCTTTAAGGAGCAACTGCCCCAATACGGGGCCTACAAAGGGCTGCACGATGAGGAGTGGAAAATCTTTAAGAAAGAAACCGCCAGTATGCTGACTCCCGAATTGGTGCAAGCCGACCGGATGCGCGACAAGCACACCACAGGCTTTTTTCTGGCCATCGAATCGGCGCAGCATCACTACCAACCCGAAATGGAGAAAGCTGCCGACCGGCTTGCCATTTTGCTGAAACTTTACAAGGGCGTGACTAAATACAGCTATAATGCACAAACGGCTTCGCTGACGCGGATGATAGCCGAGTTACAAAAAAGCGCCGCCGCTGCGGATGTCGACCTGTTGGGGCTGGCCGGATGGGTGAGCCAGATCGACATTGACAATAATAATTTTGCCCGCCTGATGATGCAGCGTAGTGCCGGTAATATGGACAAGATGGAAGGCACGATGCTCGAAATCCGTAGCCGCGTGGACACAGCGTATTTCGAAGTGGTGAAACGCATCAACGCTTTGATAGTGGTCAACGGCAAGGATGCATATGCCGAACTGGTGAAGTTGATGAACGAACGTATCGATTATTATAAACGCGCTGTTGCGGAACGTCAAACAGCCTCGGCAAACAAAAAGGCAAAGAAATAGAATATCTTTCCCCGTAGAGACGGGGTGCGCCCCGTCTCTACAAATTCATACATGATGGCACAAAATAAGAAAAAGAAGAACGGCGCTGTTCAACAGAAAGTAGCGCAGGCGCAACTCCGCAAGGAGCATATACGCCGGTTGAGGAACATCTTTGTGTTGCTGGACGACCTGCGGTTCTACTCGCTGCTTTCCGAACGGGCTATCGATAAGCTGTACTCCTTCCGTGCGGCGCCGCTCAAAGTGGTTGCAAGCCCGGGACACAACGTACCCAAATACATCATCGAATTTATGGAATTCCAAACCAAAGCATTCCTGACCGATAAACAGTTGCCGTTGTTCGAAGGCGGGCCGTCTTTCGCTTTCTCCGATTACTTTTACATAGGGATGACGTTGGATTTGTTTTTGATGAAAGATGCGGCTATGCTGAAAGAATGCTCCCCGAGTCTCGATCTGGCCAAGGCAGGCCCCGATACACACAAATATATAGCCGCCATGGAGGAGCGCAACGCCACTTTCCGCAAAGATTTGGCCTCGATGCTCGACTTTTTTGCCCTTGTTTATGGCGATTTGTCGGGGATGCTTTATATACCTGGCTTAAAATCCGATATGCACAAATCGGGCGGCGACTACAGGCGGCATACTTGTGTCGAAATCAGCACATACACGCCTGCCCGCCGGCAGATAACTGTCGACGGGATCACGCGCCCGGCTATCCGCATCTGTTGGAAAGGTGTCAACTACTTTTGGGAAGCAAAAATAACAGCCGGGCAATTAGGCGTGCAGGAACAATATGGGGCCGATTTTTCTTTCGATGTATACATCCAACAGCATGCGCTCAACCGTTTAGCCGAACGAATTGACAGTATATCGACGGGAGTTATGCATTTCGACATGATCGCTTCGTTCATCACTCCCAAAGCATTCTGCGACCACCGGGGCAACATTCTGATCGTGTTCAATGTATTGGGATTGAAAGCCGGCTATTTTCGGGCTACGATTGTCGACGGGGTGCTGCTTATCCGCACCTTCCTCTTTCTGACCAACAGCGGTACGCCCGAAGGACGCAAGCTGGAAAAACTCACCGGGTTGCAGAAACTTGACAAGAAATACCTCGACATCGACAAACTGAGCGCGGTGGTGCATTCGGATATCATGGAAAACGAAGAAGTGTCGGAACTGTTTCGGCAGGCGGGTTGCGGGTCGCTGCTCAAACTCTGCCCGAAATTGAAAAACAGCGATTTTTGGGAACATCCCGAGAAAAATTTCGAATTGGCAGGCCGTATGTTGGAATATATGCAGAAAGGCCGCGAAGAGATCGCAGAACCGGAAGGGAGTTATTAGCCCGGCAGCTTGTTGAGGCTGTTCAAAAAGTCTGAAAAGCGCGTCATTGCGAGGAGGAACGACGAAGCAATCTGTTGCTATTCAAAAAGATTGCTTCGCTGCCGCTTGCAATGACGAGCCGAAAACAAACTTTTTGAACAGCCTCAACAACTAATGATCAAAAATCCGAACCGAGCTTGCCCGCCTGACTGGACGAGCAGGCAAGCTCAGCGGAGTTAAAATTACTTTCACTTGTGTATCATAAAGAACAGATAAATGTCAGAAATCTAAGGAAAGGTATTGATGAATCATGTTTTGCGATTGTATAAAAACAGGCGAGATTTTATACCTTTGCCGGAATCATCACCAAACACCATTTATGTAATGAAATTCCAGTTATTATTTGTTTTATTTTTCTGATTTATACTGAAGTGAATCTGGTTTTCGGAAGATACCTGCTGGGTCTTTCAGACCCGGTAGGTATAAATAGGAAAATCCGGAAACCACTTTCACATGTGTATACAAAACCCAATTTTTATGATTTTAGTTAGAAATATTTTTTCTGTAATTCTTTGCCTGTCTGCATTTGTATCATTGCATGCAGCAAAAATCGATACCGTTACAACATCCAGTGCCGTGATGAGCAAAAGTATCAAAACTGTGGTGGTTACTCCCGATAATTATTCGAAAAACAAAGCGTTACCTGTTGTCTACCTGTTACACGGCTACGGCGACAATTATGCCGGCGGATGGGTCAAAAAAGGTAAAGGATTTGAAGTGCTGGCCGATCTGTACCAGATGATCATCGTGTGTCCTGACGGTGGTATCAGTAGTTGGTACTTCGACAGTCCTATGGACAAAAATTTCCAGTACGAAACCTACATCGTCAAAGAGTTGATACCATGGATCGACCGGAACTACAGCACTGTTGCTTCGGCCAAAGGGCGTGGTATCACAGGTCTGAGCATGGGCGGGCACGGTGCTCTGTATCTTGCTATCCGCCATCAGGATGTATTCGGTACGGCAGGAAGCATGAGCGGCGGAGTCGACATCCGTCCGTTCCCCAACAACTGGGAGCTTGCCAAACGTTTGGGTACGTATGCACAATATCCCGAAAACTGGGAGAAGAATACGGTAGTAAACATGTTGCACCTACTCACTCCTAATTCGCTGGCTCTGATTATCGATTGCGGTACCGACGATTTTTTCTACAAAGTCAACTGCAAGTTGCACGAAGAACTGTTGTACAGGAACATTCCTCACGATTTTATTTCACGTCCCGGAGCGCATAATTGGGATTATTGGAAAAATGCCGTTAAGTACCAATTATTGTTTATGAGTAATTTCTTCAACAAATAGATTCCTGTCGCAAAATAAAAGTGTATTTTTGCATTTATTTCAGGATCAAACCTCTTTTCACCATGAGATATATTCATAGTTTTATTATTTTGATATTTTCGGCACTTCTGTTAAATGCGTGCTGCAATCGACAGAAGCAGACTCCGGCCGGGCAACCAGTTGTAGTCTCCGAACAACCGGAAGCGCTTACTCCGAAAGAACTTGACGGAAAACGGCTGACACCCGAAATCCTTTGGAAATTCGGTAGGGTAGGGGAGTACGTTGTTTCCGCTGACGGAAAAACTGTGGCTTATACCATATCACGCTATCATTTGGCCGAAAACCGGGGCCGGACTACGATCTGGAGTATACCTGCAAGCGGTGGCGTAGCGGTGTGCCTCACGGCCGATGTGCCTTCAAGTTGCGTCAATCCAAGGTGGTTACCATCAGGACGTTTGGCATTTCTCAGTTCCACGAAAGACGGCATGCAGATTTGGGACATGAATCCCAATGGATCGGACAAACGCCAGGTGTCGTATATCGAAGAGGGAATCAATGGTTTCGAATTCAGTCCCCAGGGTAATACAGTCATGTTCCTTAAAGATGTGCCCACCGGCGACAGTCCGCATGACCGCTATCCTGATCTCCCGAAAGCCAATGCCATCGAATCCGACGACCTGATGTACCGTCATTGGGACGATTGGACGGATTATGCCGTGAGCCATATCTGGGTTGGACATCTCGAAAACGGCGTGCTTCGTTCGGGGCATGACATTTTGGATGGCGAGCCTTATGATGCGCCTACTGCACCTTATTTCGATGCTTCGGAAATAGCCTGGAGTCCCGATGGAAAACTCATTGCATACACTTGCAAGAAGCTGAAAGGAAAAGAGTTTACGCTGAGTACCAACACTGATATCTACCTGTACGATATCGAAAATAGTACCGTCAAAAATATTTCTGAGGGATTGCCGGGCTATGACAAATATCCTGTCTTTTCGCCTGATGGTTCGATGATCGCTTTCCAAAGCATGGCTACTCCCGGTTATGAATCGGATAAAGAACGTTTAATGATATACAACCTGGCAACAGGTAAAACGGAAGACCTGACGGAACGTTATGACAATAATGCCGCAAATTTCGTGTGGACTTCCGACAGCCGCAACATACGCTTCATCAGCGCTGTCCGAGCCACTTACCAAGTATATTCGGTGGATGTGACATCCAAAAACATCAAGCCCGTTACCAAAGGGAAGCACGACATTACCGGGATCATCCCTGCCGGCGACAAACTGGTGTGCAGCAAAATGACCATGAGCATGGCTACGGAATTGTTCCTTGTCGACCCGCAAACCGGGGATGAGAAGCAGTTGACCTTCACCAACAAGAATGTATACGATGCAGTGAATATGGGGAAGGTAGAAGAACGTTCGGTGAAAACCACCGATGGCAAGGATATGCTCGTATGGGTGGTTTATCCGCCCGATTTCGATGCTTCGAAGAAATATCCTGCTTTGCTGTATTGTCAGGGTGGCCCGCAAAGCACGGTCAGTCAATTCTTTTCATTCAGGTGGAATCTGCAACTGATGGCAGCCAACGGTTACATCATTGTGGCTCCCAACCGCCGCGGCGTACCATCGTTCGGGCAGGAGTGGAACCGCCAGATTTCCGGTGATTACGGCGGACAGAATATGCGCGACTATCTTAGCGCGATTGATGCGGTGAAAAAGGAACCGTTTGTCGACGAAAACCGTCTGGGTGCAGTAGGCGCGAGCTATGGCGGATTCTCTGTATATTGGCTGGCCGGACATCACGAAAAACGTTTCAAGGCGTTCATTGCCCACTGCGGGATGTTCAACTTCGAGAGCCAGTATGGTTCCACGGAGGAATATTGGTTCCCGAACTTCGACCTGGGTGGCCCGTATTGGGAAAAACCGCGTCCGAAAAGCTATGATTTCTCACCGCACTTGTCGGTTGACAAATGGGATGCGCCGATTATGGTGATACATGGGGGGAAGGATTTCCGCGTGCCATACACCGAAGGATTGCAGGCCTTTAATGCTGCACAGCTTCGTGGCATACCAAGCCGCCTGCTTATTTTCCCCGAAGAAGGCCACTGGATATTGAAACCGCAGGATGCCGTGCTTTGGCAACGCGAATTTTTCAGGTGGCTGGACCAATGGCTTAAGTGAGGTAAAAGATAAAAGGTAAAAGCTAAAAGCTAAGTGAAGATACGTTATCAATCAAGAATCTCAGTGTAACTCAGTGTCTTCTTAGTGTTTCTCAGTGTAACCAAATAAAAAATGATAAAATATAAAAGCGTATTATTGAAATTGAGCGGGGAAGCTTTAATGGCCGATCAACCCGCAGGAATCGATACCAACCGGCTGATGGAATATGCCGGGCGAATCAAAGAAGCGGCTGCAATGGGCGTCCGCATAGGGATCGTCTTTGGCGGCGGTAACATATTTCGTGGATTGAAAGGCGTTGACAAAGGTTTTGACCGGGTAAAAGGCGACTATATGGGTATGTTGGCTACGGTGATCAATGGGTTGGCGATTCAGTCGGCGTTGGAAAGCCTTGGTGTCAAGGCACGGTTGTTTACTGCTATTCGTATGGAGCCGGTGGGCGAGGGATACAGTAAACCGCGTGTGATGGAAGCATTAGACCGTGGAGAAGTAGTCATCTTTGCCGGTGGAACGGGTAATCCGTACTTCACAACCGACACAGCATCGGCTCTGCGTGCCGTGGAAATGGAAGCCGAAGTCCTGCTCAAAGGCACCCGTGTAGATGGCGTTTACACAGCCGATCCCGAAAAAGACCCTACAGCCGTCAAATACGAAACTCTTACTTTCGACGAAGCCTACAACCGTAACCTGAAGGTAATGGACATGACTTCGTTCACCATGTGTAAGGAGAATAATATGCCGATCATTGTTTTCGATATGAATAAGGACGGCGAACTGAGCCGCGTATTGAAGGGCGAAAATGTTGGGACGATCGTAAGTAATTGAAAATTGACAATTGAAAGTTGGCAATTGAAACAATTTTGATGTTTTCACGTATTATTAAAAATAGTTCTAACAGATTTTGATGTCAATGATGGTCGTTTGTGTCCAGTTTTTACATACGCAAATGATTAAAAGTTACGAATCATGAAGAGTTATAGGAAGGAATTGTGGTTTAACACTACGTCGCGGCGCGAGTTTATCAACATCACGCCGGAAGTGCGGCAGTGTTTGGCCGAAAGTGGTATCAAAGAAGGCTTGGTACTGGTGAATGCAATGCACATTACGGCCAGCGTTTTTATCAACGACGACGAAAGCGGCCTGCATCACGACATGGAGGTTTGGCTTGAAAAATTGGCTCCTGAGAAACCACATAGTCAGTACCGCCACAATTCTTACGAAGACAACGCCGATGCCCACCTGAAACGTTCGGTAATGGGACGCGAAGTAGTGGCAGCCGTGACCAACGGCGAACTGGATTTGGGACCGTGGGAACAGATATTTTATGGCGAATTCGACGGGAAACGCCGCAAAAGAGTATTGGTGAAAATCATTGGTGAATAATTGCCATTGAATTCATTAATCTATATTTTTGTTGAAAATTTTAATAGACTATAGTGAAAAAGATTTTTTTTACCTGTATCATGATCGTCCTTTGTGTGTCCTATACGGTCTACGCACAGACGACATTAAATGATGCCCTTCAATATCTTCAACAAAAAAATTATGCAGCAACTGTGGATGCCTGCAATCAATTACTCACCCAGTCGTCCAGCGATCCTTCCGTATTAGGGGTACGTTCGTTGGCATATACGGCTTTGGGTAAGTATGACCAGGCGATGCAGGATGCTGCTAAGGCGCTTTCGGTGGATAATACTTCCGACCGGGCGCATTTTGCAAAGGCGGAGGTTCTGTATTACGGGCAAAAGGATTACACCGAGGCTTTGCAGGAATATAATGCGGCCATCAAGGCAAATGCGAAGATGAAGGAAGCATATGCAGGAAAAGCCCGTACTTGCATGGCGATGCAGGATATTAAGGAGGGAATGAATGTTACGGAAAACGCATTGAAAATATTTCCGAACGATCCGGAATTATATTTCATACGTGGTTTGTTAAATTTCCAAAGGGGAAAACCCAAGCCTGCCGTGGATGATTATGAAAAAGCTTTATCACTCAATTCAAAATGGAATGCTGCTCAAGTTTATCTTAACAAGGGAATTGCCAATGAGGCGTTACTGAATTACGAATTAGCCATACAGGATTTTTCGAAGTCGATAGCGGCCGATCCGAATACAGCCAGCGCTTATCTTGCACGCGGCAATGTAAAGTATGCTCTGGAACAATACAAGGAAGCAGTTGAAGACTTCAAGAAGGCGGAAATATTGGCTCCTGACAATGCGGTGATCACCTACAATATTGGGATGGCGTATTACAGGGATGAAGATAAGGGTTCGGCATGCAAATATTTCCAGAAATCGTGTTCACAAGGAAATACGAATGCTTGCAAGATGAGGATACTTAATTGTACAGATCGCAAACTTAATTAAGTTCGAAGTTTCAAGTTTGAAGTTGGGCAAAACCACGAACTTTAAACTTGTAATCTTATCAAGACTAAATCTAAAATAGCATCTGGTCGGTAAAAATATAGTGAAAAATATTTCCGGTTAAAAAAAACCATATACATTTGTCCGTAGTTTAATCATAAAAATATTCAAGAAATGGCACATGTAATTAGTGACGACTGTACTGCTTGTGGTACCTGCATTAGCGAATGCCCGGTAGAAGCAATATCCGAAGGCGATATCTATAAAATAGATCCTGATGTTTGCACGGATTGCGGAGCTTGTGCTGATGTATGTCCCGTAGAGGCAATACATCCTGCATAAGTTTTAATACAGATCAAAAAAGATAAAAGCCCGTTTAGCGCGGGCTTTTTTGCAATTATACTACAATCTTTTCTATCTTTGGCCTCATCAAATGGAAACCCGATGCAAAAAAGTGTATTATTAATACTGGCCATTTTAACATCTATTTTTTCCCCGGTTGCTGCACAGCAGATGAATGAGATGTGGGGAAAGCAGACCGATAAGAAAGGGGAGGAAAAGCGCGGACGTTATTTCGAATGGGGTAATTATGCCATGTTCATCCACTGGGGGTTGTATTCGCATATAGCCAACCGCTGGGACGGGAAGACCTATTACGGTATTGGCGAATGGATGATGAACCGCAGCATGGCCAATATTCCTGCGGCGGAATATATGACGGTGGCAAACAATTTCAATCCGGTTCGGTTCGATGCCCGGCAGATTGTGCAGTTGGCCAAGGATGCAGGAATGAAATACATCATTATCACCAGTAAGCACCACGATGGTTTTGCCATGTATCACTCGGCATGTAACAAATTCAACATCGTGGATGCCACACCTTTCAAACGCGATCCGATGAAGGAATTGGCGGAAGCATGCAAGGAGGCTGGACTTGGTTTCGGATTCTATTATTCGCACAACCAGGACTGGACATACCCCGGCGGATCGGGTGGCCCAACAGTCGACAGCCAGGGAAACAGCAAAACATTCGACGACTATTTCGCTGAGAAATGCTTACCACAGGTGGAGGAAATCACGCGAAACTACGGCGACATCGAGCTGATTTGGTTCGACACGCCCGGCCGTATGCCCGAAAAATATGCAAAGCAACTGGTAGAGGTTGTCCATCGCAACCAGCCGCATGCATTGGTATCGGGGCGTGTGGGATTTAACCTGGGCGATTACAAGACATTGGGCGATATGGAAGTGCCTCTTGAAAATGTGGATGGATTGTGGGAAGGTGTGGACGTGACCAACGACTCGTGGGGTTACGCCTGGTATGACGAAAACTGGAAAAGCCCCCGGCAGATACTTTCGTACCTCATTTCCACCATTGCCCGTGGCGGTACTTATATGCTCAATGTTGGTCCCGACGGGCAGGGGCAAATACCTGAACCGGCTCGCGAAACATTGCTTGCAGCAGGCCGTTGGATCAAAAAATACCCACAGGTGGTTTATTCGGCAGGCGCTTCGCCATGGAAACACGCATTACCTTGGGGCGATGTGGTGACCAATGATGGCAAGCTCTATCTGGCTGTTTATCGTTGGCCGGTCTCAGGTAAGCTCCACCTGCCCGGCTTGCTTTCCGATGTTAAATCGGTACGGTTGTTCGATGGCGCTAAACCGGTAAAGCTTACTTTTAACAGGGAAGGATCATGGATGGTGATCAACACGCTTGGTTTAGCACCTGACCCGATGGTGTCAGTGATTGAAATAGAGCTGAAAAACGGAATCGACGTCAATCCGGCATTGGCTATCGACCCCGAGTTCGGACTGGAAGCCTCGGCGAAGTTTGCGCAGGCAACTGGTTGTTCTGTCAAGAATAAAAGTTGGATGGAAAAGTTCGGTGAATGGAAGCATATCTATCAGGTTGGCGATTGGACGGAACATAGCCGTATTTTGTGGGAATTTGAGATAAAGGCGCCGGGACGTTATCTGGTGGAACTAACCTTTGCAGGAAACGGCCCGCGTGTTTGGAGCATCGAAACCGGCGAAGGCGTTCGTATTCAAAACCGGCAGAATTCATCGGCCATCTATCACATGCAGCCTATTGGTTGGATCAGGTTCGAAAAGCCGGGGAAACAAACTGTTTCTGTTAGGATCCCCGAAGGTGAACTTGCAAATACCAGCTTGGCAGCCATCAAAATAACACCGGTAGGTTTATGACCGGAATATACATTAACATCTAAGAATCAATCATTATGTCGTATTTTATCAATTTTTTTGTCATAGTTGTCCTATTTGTCAGTATGGGGTGCAATGGCCCTTCTGTAAAAATATACGATCTCCGTTGCGGGGATATTGTTGCTCCATTGGGAATTGTTAGTGATATACCACATCTTAGTTGGAAAATACGCAGTGACCAAAATGGAACACAGCAGCAGGCTTATCAGTTGTTGGCTGCCAGTGATCCCCGTTTGCTCGACGAAGCAAATGCCGACCTTTGGAATAGTGGGAAAGTAGTTTCGGATGCATCCGTTATGTTGCCATATGGTGGCAAACCGCTTGCGTCGCGTTCAATAGTTTACTGGAAGGTGCGTGTATGGGACGAAAAGGACCGTGCATCGCGGTGGAGTGGGGCTGCCATGTTCAGTGTAGGGTTAGATCAATCCGACTGGAAAGGCAAATATATAGGACTGGCTGGCGCAAGTACTTCATTTTCGCCGGCACAATGCCCTCTTTTGCGGAAACAGTTTAAAATGAAAGATAAAGACGGAACGGTATTCCTGTACATCAACACGCTGGGTTATCACGAAGTATACGTTAATGGGCGGAAGGTGGGCGAGGATTTGTTGTCGCCTGCCGTGTCACAGCTTGACAAACGTTCGCTGTTCCTGACTTATGACCTCACGCCATTTCTGAAAAAAGGGAAGAATGACCTGGTGGTTTGGTTGGGACAGGGCTGGTACCGGCCGGGATTGCCCGGAACAGTATACGATGGTCCGCTGACGAAGGTTCAGGTGGAGGAACAACGCGACGGGCGATGGGAAACCATCGTTGTGTCCGATGCATCGTGGCAGGGATACGAAAGCGGCTATTACAGTATTGGTTCGTGGCGACCGCATCAGTTTGGCGGCGAACGGGTGGATGGTGCAAAAGTGCCTGAAGACCTGTCGGCGGATACCTTAGACAAGTTAGAATGGCTCCCGGTGGCGGAAGTGGATGTGCCGTTGCATGCAGTGTCGGCGCAGGCAACCGAACCCAACTTCATCAGCGAAGTTATTACGGCAGTGGACATCCGGCCGGCAGGTGATAGTGCGTGGCTGGTGGATATGGGTAAGACATTGACAGGATGCGCCGAAATACATTTTCCAAAATTGCAGGCCGGGCAAAAAATCAACATCGTATATTCCGATCACCTCAACAATAAAGGCGAACCGGCCAACAAGGAGCAGTATGATTATTATACGGCCTCGGGTAAGGGCGGTGAGGTGTTCCGCAACAAATTCAATTTCCATGGTTACCGTTACTTGAAGATATCGGGATTGGCTGTGCCGCCCGAAGCAGGAAGCATCAAGGCCTGTTTGGTACATACCGGTTACCGCCATGCATCCGCATTTGAATGTTCAGACAACGACATGAATGCCATCCACGATATGATTCAATATACTTTCCGGTGCCTCACCTTTGGCGGTTATATGGTGGATTGCCCACAGATAGAACGGTTGGGATATGGCGGCGACGGCAATGCGTCCACCCAAACAGCGCAAACAATGTATGACATGGCTCCGCTCTATGCCAACTGGATGCAGGCTTGGGCCGATTGTATCCGTCCCGACGGCGGAATGCCGCATACAGCGCCCAATCCGTATAGTGCCGGCGGCGGCCCATACTGGTGTGGTTTCGTCATCACGGCATCGTGGCGTACATATGTTAATTACGGTGACCCGCGGCTGATCGAAAAATATTATCCGGTGATGCAGCAATGGTTAGGCTATGTGACGGAATATTCTGTCGACGGATTGTTGAAACGTTGGCCGGATACCGACTATCGCGGTTGGTACCTGGGCGATTGGGCTTGTCCCAGAGGGATCGACCAGCAAGCTGGGGCTTCGGTCGACCTGGTGAACAACTGCTTTGTCGTCGAATGTTATCGTGTGATGGAAAAAATCGCCCGCACAATTGGTAAAAATACTGATGCGGAAAAATATGCTCTCCAGCAGAAAGAATTACAACAGTTGATCCAGCAGCATTTCTTTGATCCGGCAACTGACAAATATGGCACCGGCACACAAATAGACCTTGCATACCCGATGTTGGAAGGAGTGACACCTGACTCGCTGATGGCGAAAGTAACCAATAGTCTTTATTACGAAACCGAACAAAACCGACAGGGACATATTGCCTGCGGATTGGTGGGAATACCGGTGCTGACGGAATGGGCGGTGAAGAACCAGGCGACGGATCTGGTCTACTCCATGCTGAAAAAGCGCGATTACCCAAGCTACCTGTATATGATCGACAACGGCGCTACCACTACGTGGGAACATTGGAACGGTGATCGTAGCCGTATCCACAACTGTTATAATGGCATTGGGTCATGGTTCTACCAAGCGGTGGGTGGCATTGTTCCCGATGAGGAGAACCCCGGCTACCGCGAAGTTTTTATTTCGCCGCAGGTGCCTGATGGCATAACCTGGGCGAAAACCACCAAAGAAACACCTTATGGGACCCTGTCGGTCGATTGGGTGTTGGACGGAAACAAGTTGAACATTGATTTGTCGGTTCCTGTGGGTTGCAAAGCTAAAGCGGTCCTGCCAAAGAATGCGACAGTGTATACGTTGGATGGCATGGAGTGCAAAAGAACGGATGACTTGGTCGCACTCGAAAGCGGGAAACATATTTTGTCATATCCATTAGCGAAATGATATACGGATGAGAAAGTGGTTTTAGCTCCGGTGAGCTCGCAAGTTCGGTTCGGCGTAGTCTCCTGACTACGCCTTGCTTTTAGCTTCGACATAGCGAAGACGCTATGCCAAACGCTGATCCGAAAAACAATTTACTTTGGTATAACGGATCAAAATCATTTTCAATTCTAATACGGCACTGCCTTATCTTTCGGGAAAGGTTGTCCGCTCCATGCTTTTTTTGCTGTCCAGTCCTGGGGAGCAGAAGTCCAGAATGAATGATCGGCTGGTAAGCCCAATGGTAGAAATACAAGTGAGGTCAGATAAAGGCTGCCATTGTTGGTATACGAGTCGGATATATCTGGCTGGTGCCCTGCAAAACCGAGTTGCAGGAATCCTTCTTTGCCGAAATTTCCATCCATTTCGAACATTCGCTTCATCACGCTGGTTAATGCGCTACGCACTTGTCCTTCCGTTAGTTCCGATGGTAACTCGCTTCGCCATGCCAGCAATGCCAGCGGTTGAAATACGCCCAGTCGGTAAGTGATGGAACGGCCGAATGCAGGAAAAGTCCCTTCTGGCGAAATCAAACGTTCGAGGATGGCGCTGTAACGCTGCATACGTTTCTTTGCGGTCTCCAGGTCAGCTGGCCTTGCTATTTTCTTTTGCTGCACCAGCACTTCCAATATTTCTACATACATCGGCTGGATGACGAAACTGTTGTAGTAGTCGAAAGCGAAATGCTCGCCATCCGAATACCAACCATCGCCCACGTACCATTCTTCGGTTTTGCGGAGCGCCATCTGAATGCGGAAAGCATCGTACTGTTCACCTACCGACATCAGGAAGGTCTCTACTGTTGCCGAGAACAATAGCCAGTTGTTATACGGAGGATTGACGCGGCGCAGGCTTTGAAATTTTTCTACATAACGTTTTTTGGTAAGATCGTCCAATGGATCCCATAATTGCCGGGGCGCCCGCAGGAAACTGGTGGCCAGGAAAGCCGCATCTACCAGTGTCTGTCCTTCCTTTTCCCACAACAAGTAATCGGGACTGGCGGGATCTACGGCATTGGCATAGCTCTTCAAAGCCCATTCGCGCAGTTGTTTTCGTTGTTTCCCTTCGGGAGTATTGTCGTCGGGGAGGCTGAGCCATGGCGCCAGTCCATCCATCAGGCGGCCGAATGCTTCAAGGTAGGAAACACGGTTGTCACGCCCATCCCATGCAGGGCTTAGTTCCAGTTTCATGTTCTTGGCTAATTCTCCGCGACTCATGTTGCGTAGCACGGGTTCTGACAGGCGATATAACAAGTCTGTCCAATACTTCCGGTCGTCGGTTGTTTTTCCTTGTGCACAAATTATCCCGAGGTTTAACGACAGAAAGGAGATCATGAGGATGTATTTCTTCATCTGTTTAAATTTCATTTAAAAATATATTGAATGTTATTTACGTGTTCACATTGTATGATCACATTGTGTTATCACATTGTTTTTATTTTGTAAAGATAGTAAAAAAACGTAATAAAGTCCTTATCAAGCTATTGCCAAATCACGGCATATTATTTGCATATCTAATGATAAATCATCAACAAATCAATCTTTTGGCTGCTTGTTGTACATAATATTTATACTTTAAATATACCATCATGAAAAGGATTATTAATATTATTATTTTGACTTGTACCTGCATATATATTGCTGAAGGCCAGTCATTGTCGGTATGGCCGTTGTCGATGAACGGACAAGATCAACAGGTAAAACTGTATAAACCTGCGATAGAGAATATCGAAGGGAATCGTTTAGGTTTCAGGGCAGCGCTTTCTGCGACCGACCAGGGAAGTAAAACCCCTCTTTTCGGTTCGGTCTGGGGTACTTTTACGGTAAGTACCAACGAATCGAACAAAACGGCAAAGGTCATCAAAACCGAAATTGATGATATCCGTTTTCCCGAAGGTATTACCACCGATGAGAAAAACACATTGACGGAACTTATTGTTCATGGATTTGCAAAAACGCCTCCGGTGTTATCCATCAGCGATATCTCGAAGGATATTGATGATGCAAATAAGGAGACCACACTGGCTTCGCAGATGAAAAATACGCCTCCTAAAATTATTTATGCCAATGAAGCAAGCATACTGGTGTTTATTGACGGAGAGCCGGTTGTTCAGAATACTGAACGGCAAGATGTCGGCAAGGTGATGAACAGTCCTTTCCTGATCCTGAAATATCAGAATGCTTTTTATTTGAGCAACGGGAACGTATGGTACAAGTCGAGCAGTGCAACGGGCAAGTTCTTACCCGAGAAAAATGCTCCTTCCGCTGTCAGGACAGTGGCCGAGTCGATGAAAACCGACGACGATTCGACAATTGCCGATAGTGAGGGCGATTTTTACCCTAAAGTCATTGTAAGCACCGAACCTGCCGAATTGATCCAAACGGATGGCGCCCCCGACTTCTCGGCCATACAGGAAACCAGCCTACTATATGTCAGCAACAGCGAGGACCAATTATTATTCGACATCGGCAGTCAAAAATATTATGTGCTGCTCTCGGGCCGATGGTATACCACTTCCCGGCTTGATGGCGACTGGGTATATATTCAGACAGACGGGTTGCCTGCTGATTTTGCCAAGATTCCCGAAGGTACCGAAAAAGATGTTGTGTTGGCAAGTGTACCCGGAACAATGGCAGCAAGAGAAGCCGTACGCGATGCCCAGGTACCTAAAGTAGCCATGGTGGAGCGGAATAAGGCAAAAAGTGAAGTGATTTACGATGGCGATCCTGAGTTCCAGGGAATAGAGGGCACCAATATGCAAGCGTCTGTCAACAGCTCAAATCCCGTGATTTATGAAAGCAACAGGTATTACTTGGTGGATGACGGTGTGTGGTTTGTCAGTTCCTCGCCGAGAGGCCCCTGGAAAGTGAGTGACTATCGCCCTTCTCAGGTTAATAATATTCCTCCTAGTTCGCCGGTGTATAATGTAAAATATGTATATATCTACGAGTCGACCCCCGAAGTGGTTTATGTGGGATATACACCCGGTTACACGTGCAGTTATGTATATAACCACACTATTGTGTATGGAACGGGCTGGTATTACAGACCGTGGCACAGGTCGTACTATTTCCCGCGCCCTTATACCTGGGGATTTGGCATGAGTTACAATCCCTGGTACGGCTGGTCGTTGAATATGTGCTACGGCGTTGGCGGATATGGCTGGTTTGGATACAGGTATCACCATCACAATTATCATCATTACGGATGGTGGGGACCCCCGGTGTTCCGTCCGCCTTACCGCCCGCCTTATACGCATTGCTACGGTTACCGTCCGGCAGTATACCGTCCGCCACACTACGGAGCCCATATCGTTGCCCGGCCATCGGTACAATCCCGGCCCAATAATATATACAGGAACAGGGCTTCGTCAGGAGTACAGGTTACCCGCAACAGGCAGGTTGCAAGCGTGCGCTCGTCATCATCGCGCGAAAGCTATAATTACAGCAAAGCAGCAACACCGGTGAGGACAGCTACGTCAACACGCTCATCTACAAGTTCTGCCCGCCAGTCAATTACGCGCCAGGGAACAAGTTCGTCGACGCGGTCATCTGTACAGCCCGCGTACACTACACGTCAGTCGACGGCGCAACCATCCGTAAGGCCATCGTCCAATCAATCATTTTCAAGGTCATCGTCAGTTCAGCCATCTACCCGCTCATCAACGGGAACGTACAGTCAGCCAGCAAGATCATCGCCAGGTTCGTCCAGCCAGTCGTCTTCACGATCATCGACAAGTATGCCATCACGGCCATCGACAAGTATGCCAACCAAGTCATCGACCCGCCAGTCGGCTACCATGCCTGCTCAACCGTCTAATCGGGCCTCTACAGGTTCATACAGCCAGCCATCCAGGTCAACCACTTCATCATCGGGTACGACATCATCACGGTCAAGTACTTCTTCCGGTCAGTCATCGCAAAGATCCAATTCCCAAGTGTCTTCGCGGCCAACATCCGGCAACAGTGTTCAACCTTCTTCCTCGCGGTCAACCACAAATTCTGTAAGCCGGCCGAGTACAAGTTCGAGTTCAAACTCTTCAAACCGGTCGGGTACAAGTTCAAGTTCTTCAAGCAGGCAAAGCTCTTCGGGCAGGCAAAGTCCCGGTTCTTCATCACAACCAGCAAGGAGATAACAAAGTGTCGTGTCACCTTGCAATGACGCAGATTGTAACCTATTAGGCCTCAACCCGCCTGACCGGACGGGCAGGAGGCCTGATAGGTTTTGTCGGAGAGCAGGCAAGATCTATCGGTGAGATCGCTTACGCTAAGTTTGGAAACCTAATAGGTCGCTAAGTTTGCAAAGCGCTGGAAAACAATAGACCTTTACTTTATAAATGTAAGCGTGCATGGCCATAAGGTATGCGTGCATGGCCGGTGAATAACATGCAACGATGGCTATTCCTTGGGTTCCCTGTTGGTAGGTTTGGTTTCGGACTTTTCGAAGCGCTATAGTGACCGGGCGCGCCCAGTCTCTACTAATTTCTTTTTCAGGATGTAAACTATTCATTTCCCGCTTTGTTATAGTATGCATTATCATAAAAATAGCAAAGTATGTCACAATTATTTGATTCATTGAAAAGTTTGATCACCCCGGAGATCATGGATAAAATTACTTCGTCTATCGGCGAGGACAAATCGAAGGTAACTTCAGCCATTGGCTCTATTATTCCGGGACTTTTGGGTTCATTATTAGCCAAAGGGGATTCGCCCGATGTTGCAGCATCGTTAACCGATGCAGGAAAATCGAGTGGCAACATTTTATCGAATATAACAGGAATGCTGGACGGAAGCAGTTCCGGGAGCGTAGGCCCCAATTTCCTGAATTCCATATTGGGGGATAACCTGGGAACATTTTCGTCGGTAATCTCATCGGTTTCAGGTATGACTTCGGGAGGCGCCAACAAACTGATTGCTATGATAGCGCCTATCGTAGCGAGTTTCTTAGGCAGTAAAATGACTGCATCTGGAGGCGGGCTGTCCGGACTTTTGAAGCAATTAGGCGCGGAAAAAGACGGTTTCCTGTCAGCTATTCCTGCCGGTTTAACGAATGTGTTCGGTGTAACGTCGCTTTCGGCTTTAGGCGCTAATACTGCAAAAAAGGGGAGGGGCTGGTTGAAATGGGCTATCCCGATCCTCATCATTATCATCGGGATCGTTTGCTGGCGGACATGTTCGCATAAAGCCCCGGATGTTTCGAAAGCAGTGGAACAAACCACGACGGCAATCAGCCAGGGGGCTTCGAGTGTTGCCGAAACTGTTGGCAACGCGGTGGATAAGATCACCGAAGCATTCACTTTACCTAATGGTACAAATATCAATGCATTTAAAGGCGGGATGGAAGACCAGATGCTTTCTTTCCTTCAATCGGACAAGTATAAAAATGCAACTGCCGAGAGTCTGAAAGATAACTGGTTCAAGTTCGACGAGATTGAGTTTGTTCATGGGAGCGCTACCGAACTGACCCGGGAATCGTATCCTCAAATTGATAATATTGTAACCATCCTCAAAGCCTTTAAAAACGTAAAGGTGAAGATTGGGGCATATACCGATAAAACCGGCAACGAAAAGGACAACCTGAAATTGTCACAGGAAAGGGCTAATACGGTGAAAAAGATTTTCGAAAAAGCCGGTGTGGGCAGCCAGGTTGCAGGCGCCGAAGGATATGGTGATCAACACGCAGTTTACCCTGCCGATGCACCCGATAGCGACCGCGCTAAGGACAGGGCGATTGCCTTACGTTTCGTGAAATAAGGAATATCCCACAAAGCCACAAAGCCACAAAAAAACTTGGTGAATCTTTGTGGCTTTGCGGGATTATTTTATTACCTCTTACCTCTTACCTATTACCTTTCTCACTGCACTCTCATCACCTCTCCGGTAAGCAGTTTCAGCGCAGTCTCTGCTATTTTTGCGTTGTAGGTAGCTACAATCAGGCGGTTGGTTGCCGAGATATAGCTCCGCTGTACATCACGCAGTTCCACTGCCGAGATGGCTCCCAGACGGTAGCGATCCATGGAAATATCCAAGTTTTCGGCGGCAAGGCTCAGGTTCGCGGCTTCGAAGGCTGCTAATTTGCGGTTTACTTCGTAAGTGCTGTATGCTGTGGCTACCTGCGCTTCTATATCCTTTTGTATCTGCTCATACAGTATGTCGGCGGCGTCCTTATTCAGTTTGGCGTTCTTGATCTCACGGTTGATATTCAGCCCGTTGAACAGCGGCATACTGAGCGTGGCGCCGTAATTGAACGTGTTCGACTTGTTTTCTTCCACCGTCCCCGACTGCGAATTAAGCTTGGTCATGGTGTAGTTCGATGTAAGCTTTACTTTCGGATAACGGGAACCTTGCATTGCTTTCAGCGAAAAGGCTGCTACGTTGACT
>JAVBSH010000062.1:0-16570 GCA_031547085.1 Bacteroidales bacterium | reverse complement strand
TTTGCTGGTTCGTCGGCTTATTATCTGCGCTACGAGGACCCACAAAATGATCAGATGCTGGTATCGCCCGAAGCTAACGGTTATTGGCGAAATGTCGACCTGTATATCGGCGGGACGGAACATGCTACCGGTCACCTGATTTACAGCCGGTTCTGGAATAAGTTCTTGTACGACTTGGGTATAGTACAAGACGAAGAACCGTTCAAGAGGCTGATCAATCAGGGAATGATCCAGGGACGCTCTAATTTTGTGTACCGCATCAAGGGCACGAATAAATTCGTTTCTTATAATCTCAAAGATCAGTACGAAACTACTGAAATACATGCGGATGTGAATATTGTACATAACGATGTTCTTGATATGGAAGCCTTCAAAAAGTGGAGCCCTGATTATGCTTCGGCTGAGTTTATTCTTGAAGATGGTAAGTATATCTGCGGTTGGGCGGTGGAAAAGATGTCGAAGTCGATGTACAACGTGGTGAACCCGGACATGATCGTGGAGCAGTACGGCGCCGATACCCTGCGTATGTACGAGATGTTCCTCGGTCCTTTGGAACAATCCAAACCGTGGGATACGGCGGGCATCGAAGGTGTACACCGTTTCCTTCGCAAGGTATGGAATCTGTTCGTTTCCCGTGAAGGTAACCTTGATGTTTCCGATGAGGTACCAACGCCGCAGGAACTCAAGAGCCTGCACAAAACCATTAAGAAGGTGACGGCGGATATTGAGAACTTTTCGTTCAATACGGCCGTGAGCGCTTTTATGATCTGTGCCAATGAATTGCAGGATCAGAAATGCAACAAGCGACAGGTACTCGAACCCTTTATCACCTTGTTAGCTCCGTTTGCACCTCACCTTACCGAAGAGTTGTGGCATGCACTCGGCCATACCAGTAGTATCACCGGCGCTTCGTATCCTGTAGCCAATGAACAGTACTTAGTAGAAAGCAGTTTCACCTATCCGGTGTCATTCAATGGTAAGACTCGTTTCACCATTGAATTACCCATTGATATGGACGCCAAAACCATAGAATCGACCGTTCTTGCCACCGAAGGCGCTCAAAAATGGACAGAAGGGAAGACACCAAAGAAGGTGATTGTTGTACCGAAGAAGATTATCAATATAGTGATATAGAAGAGCCCCACCCCAACCCTCCCCCATGTGGGGAGGGAGAGAGGCGCTACTCACAGGCAGTAGGAAACACCCTTATTTTACGTATTTCTGTTGTTCTTTACTGTATCATTGGTGTGGAATAAATACATGAATTATCTTAAGATGGATTCTACTAAGGATAAGCAGATAAAGAAAATTCCGAAATATCAGACTGGACACGCTTCGGATTATGAGTTGTTAAAGCGACTCAAAAAAGATAAGATGCGACGAAATATCACAGGGGCAGAGGCGTATCTATGGCAGCATCTGAAGGGGAATCAGTTTGGTGGTTATAGATTTCGAAGGGAGCATATTATTGATCAATTCATGATTGATTTTGTATGCCTGTCAAAACGCCTGGTAATAGAGGTGGATGGTGGATATCATAATGATCCTGAAATGATAGAAACTGACAAAATGAGAACACAAATACTCAATGATTTGGGATTTCGTGTTGTTCGTTTCAGTAATGAGGAAGTTTTGTTTGGGATTAATAAAATGCTTGCAACCATAAGTAAAGAATTAGCCCCACCCCAACCCTCCCCACTTGGGGGAGGGGGAAAGTGCTCACCACTTTCATGTGATACTTCGTTTGCAATACAACAAAAAGCTACACCTATCAATACCCCATCAGGAGGTTGTTCCCCACAATCTTTGAGTAGCAACGTCTCCCTCCCCATTTGGGGGAGGGCCGGGGTGGGGCTTCCCTATTCTGATGTTGTCCATTACCTCCTTACCTCCCTTCCCGTTTTCCAACATTCCGGCGGTTCCGCTTACAAGCCTGGCCTGCAAACCATCAGTGAATTGGATGATTTTTACGGGAATCCGCACCGGCGCTACCGGACGATACATGTAGCAGGTACCAATGGTAAGGGTTCCGTATCGCACATGCTGGCGGCCATCCTGCAAGGTGCCGGGTATAAGACGGGGCTGTTTACTTCACCACATCTGGTGGATTTCCGCGAACGCATTAAAATCAATGGTGAGATGATTACGGAGGACGAAGTAGTGGAATTCGTAACACGCAGCCGGGCGATGTTCGACAAGGTACAGCCAAGCTTTTTTGAAATGACAACCGCCATGGCGTTCGATCATTTTGCACGGCATGTGGTGGATATTGCCGTCATAGAAACTGGTATGGGTGGCCGATTGGATGCTACTAATATTATACGGCCGGTGATGTCGGTTATCACCAATATCAGCATGGATCATACGCAGTTCCTCGGTAATAACCCAGTGGCCATTGCTACCGAAAAAGCGGGGATTATCAAGCCGGGCGTCCCGGTGGTGATCGGCGAAACGCAACCCGGCCCGGCGCAGGTATTCGAGGATGCGGCAAGGGCTGCAGGCTGTACCATTGTCTTTGCCGACCAACATGCACGGGTGGGCCGTTCATACCACACCGACGAGGGACAGGTTTTCTATATTGAGCAAAGTGGGCAGGAAGCTCCTCTCCCGGTGGTGATTGACCTGGACGGTGACTATCAGCAGAAAAACATCATTACCGCCCTGATGGCGCTCCAGTGCCTGCGCCACCATGCAGGCGTGGAGATAGCTTCGGACACTATTCTGCCATCGCTTGCACATGCGGCGCAAACTACCGGTCTCCGCGGACGGTGGCAAATACTTCGCGAGAAACCGTTCGTGGTGTGTGATACCGCCCACAATACTGCCGGCTGGATGTGGGTAAAACAACAAATTAAACGGTGCGTCTATAAGAGATTGCACATGGTGGTGGGATTTGTCAACGACAAAGATGTGTCGGGTATACTGGAACTGATGCCCCGCAATGCGGTTTATTACTTCACCAAAGCATCTATTCCGCGGGCGCTGGATGAAAGCGAGCTGATGAAGAGGGCTTTGGAATACGGGTTGAAAGGAAACGCCTACCCGGATGTGGTTACTGCCATAGAAACCGCTTTGCATGATGCTGTGGAAGACGACATGGTGTATATCGGTGGAAGTACTTTTGTGGTAGCAGAGGCGTTTGCGAGTTTTTCCGGCTTCGAAGGATAAATGCATTTAAATTATGCCTCTGTAATGATGTTTAAATTCTATAACTAATGAAATACTCCGTTTACTGCATTTTATTGATTCCTATTATTTTCACCTTTTTTGCGGTGATGGGTTGTGGGTTTTTCTTCCGTGCAGCAGTTTCGGCATCGTGCGCCGGTATTCTGTGGCTTTTCCCGGATAAAACCATAGGCAGGAGTGTCCTTTGGATCATTGCAGCCTTGCTGGTTTCCATCGGTGGAGACTGGTTTATGTCGCACATTGGCAATATCCCGGTGAGATTCATCTACGGGATTTGCCTGTTTTTTGTGGCACATATGGGCTTCCTTTACTTTTGCCTGAAAAACGGACATGTCGATTGGCAGGTGTTGTTGACTGTGCTGGCTGGTTATCTGGTTTTTTTCTTCGTTATGCTGTTTCCAGCAATTGCCCAAACACCGCTGCTTATTGCAGTGCTGATGTACCTGCTGATCTCGTGTTTCACACTATCGGCGGCAGTGGGGTCAACACTACCGGGTAAAACGAGATGGGGCTTTACCTTGGGTATTGCTTTGTTGGTATTTTCCGACACGATCATTGCCCTGAAAGTTTTTGCGGGACACCACGAACTTGATTTCCTGATCCTTCCTACTTATTTCGCATCACATATCATGATTACCTTCGCGTTGATGCGAAAAGCTGCAGTATCTGCACACGCCTATTTTCAAGCGATGTGACTGTTATCAGTGTAAATGCTGTGTATATTTGAACTGTCGTATGACCTTCAAATAAATATGCCATCACATACAAACGCATTAAATCCGTCCGGTGTCCTGCAATAAACACTTAAAGCATCATATTGTTCTTATCAACACCGAATTTCTCTGCCGAATGCACCACACCCGAAGGTTCTACATGTACTACAATATCATATACATTGTCTACTGATTGTTTGATGCTTTCCTCCACTGCTTGGGCTATCTCGTGTGCCTCGTACAGGTTAATTTTGCCATCAGCTTCGATATCTAGCGCAATCATATACATGTTGCCTAATTGCCGTGACCTGACCCGGTGCGGATGACTTGCCCCCGGAACCTGTTCCACGGCATCAATGATCTTTTTGTATATCGAAGTATCCTTTACGCCGTCCATCAGCACCACATTGGCTTCGATAAAAATATCAATGGATGATTTGATGATATATAAACTGATGAGCAAGCCGGTAATGGAATCGAGTATCGGCAAGTGGAGCATAAAGGTGAACACGAGCCCCAACAGTACACTGGCAGAAATGATCACATCGTTGCGTAGGTTTTTGGCATTGGCGATGAGCATGGAACTGTTCGCTTTCTTCCCCTGACGAAACTGATACCATGACAATACCAACTTACCGGCCATCGAAAAGACTGTGACATAGATGGCCATCGTTGCCGGCATCTCACGCGGTTCGACAAAGACAATACTTTTGCCTGTGGTGATAAGCATCTGCACGCCGGCAAAGAATATCACGAATGATAGTACCTTAGTGGCCACATTATCCGCTTTCTCGTAGCCATATACATATTTCGGATTAGGCGGGCGGCTGATGATCCGTGCGGTAAAAAGAGTAACCAACGAGATAACAACATCTGTGGCCGAGTCGATACCGTCGCTAAGCACAGCCATACTTCCCGCAATGATCCCAATGACGATTTTCGATACAGACAGGACAGCATTGCCAAAGACACTCACCAATGATGCCCTGATCAGGATTTTTTCTTTTTTTATCATTACAATATCCTTGATTTTCTCTTTTAGAACGGCTTGATACAAACACAAAGTCTCACTCTCCAGATACAGATTGGTGTGATATTTAGTACCCTCCGCAATTTTATGTCTGCTTTCAGGCTTTGTGTTAGATCATCAATCCCTGTTATTACGGCCGCAAAAGTAGTATTTGTATATTGATTTCCCGAATTTTAAATGAAAATATAAGAAAAATAAAATAATGATTCTTTTTCTCAATAATTATGTTTATCATTGCTACGATTTAGGTCTGGTTTCAGACATGTATTATTTGTCGCACCCTAAAAAAATTTCCTATGATAACTGTTTTGAACAAAATCAATTCGCTGTTTAATACATATTTATCCGAAAGTAGGGATGAAAATATCCAAAAAGATAGTTTTCGTTTCCGGCGGAATATGGAACGCATGGGTTCAATCATAGCCTACGAAATCAGCAAAACTATGGAATTCAGCGTTCACCAGGTATCTACCCCGCTGGGTATCGCTGAAGAAAATACCATAGCACAGCCGCCTGTTATCATTTCCGTGTTGCGTGCCGGAGTCCCGGTACACCAAGGCGTGCTCAACTTCTTCGATAGCGCCACGGGTGGATTCATCTCCTTGCATCGCGACCACGATAAGGAAGGCGCCTTCCAGGTGAGTCTGGAATACATTTCCTGTCCGTCCATCAATGGTAAGGAAGTGATTCTGTGCGATGCCATGCTGGCTTCAGGCGCTTCCATGACCCTGGCGTACCAGTCGGTGATTGCCAAAGGCACTCCCAAACATGTTCATCTGGTTTCGCTGATTGCCAGTAAAGAAGGACTCGAAAACCTCCGGAAGAAGCTTCCTCCAAAAGGTGTATCTATCTGGCTCGGAGCATTGGATGACGAGTTGACAGTCAGGTCGTATATTGTCCCCGGCTTGGGTGATGCCGGTGATTTGGCTTTCGGAGCGAAAGATACGGAGTAAGCCCCCTCCCGTCCTCCCCCCATGTGGGGGAGGAGACAGTGCTTACCACGGATAGAGTAAAACATAATCATTAATAAACTAAATTATCATTTTAAATATTTCCCACCAAAAGATATACGACACTTGACCCCCTCCCCATTTGGGGGAGGGTCGGGGTGGGGCTTTTCTTATCATTATGTTCAGTCAACTTTGTAACACTATTTTTAACGACAGTATTTGTCAATACCACCTCCACGATCATGTGGATACGGAAATCCGGAATCCTTATCCGGTTAAAAGCATTGAGTATTACTTGTTTTTGAAAAACTGGATCGACACGGTACAATGGCATCTGGAAGATATTATCCGCAATCCCGGGATTGATCCTGTGGAAGCATTGAAGATCAAACGCCGTATTGACAAATCGAACCAGGATCGTACCGACCTGGTGGAACTGATCGACAGTTATTTCCTCGACCAATATAAGGATGTAAAAATACAGCCGGACGCTACCATCAATACCGAAAGTCCGGCATGGGCAGTCGACAGGTTATCCATCCTGGCGCTCAAGATATACCACATGCAGCAGGAAGTCGACCGCCGCGAAGCCAAACCGGAACACATCGAACAGTGCCGCCGGAAATTAGATATCCTTCTCGAACAGCAAAAAGACCTCTCGACGGCCATCGATACCCTGCTCGATGACATTGCCGCCGGACGGAAATATATGAAGGTATATAAACAGATGAAGATGTACAACGACCCGACGCTTAACCCGGTGTTGTACGGCAAAAAATAATGGCCCGTATACTCATTATCCGGTTTTCGGCCATTGGCGATGTGGCCATGACTGTTCCCGTGATCGATTCGCTGGCACGGCAACATCCCGGTGACCATTACACGGTGGTATCGCAAGGTTTCTTGGAACCATTATTTGCACATTGTCCGGCTAATGTCCGTTTTGTGGGTGTCGACCTGCGGGATGAATATAAAGGCATGGCCGGAATGTACCGGTTGTACAGGGAACTGTCCGGACAAAAGTTCGATGCGGTTGCCGATCTGCACGATGTGTTGCGCACCAAGTTGTTGCGCATCCTGTTCCGTTGCAGCGGAATAAAGGTAAAGCATATCGACAAAGGCCGGGCAGAAAAACGGCAACTGATCCGGAAAAAGAATAAGGTGTTCCGGCCGTTGAAACTGTCTACCGAACGCTATGCAGATGTTTTCCGGGCATTAGGATGGTCTGTCTCAACCGATTTCCGGTCGATCTTTGGCGACACGACCGGCGATATTGGCATGATTAAAACCGTAACCGGCCAAAAGTCAGGCAAATGGATCGGCATTGCTCCTTTTGCCAAGCATCAGGGAAAGATATTCCCGCTGGAGCGGATGGAACAAGTGGTGGCATATTTTGCCGGACAGAATGACATGACAGTGTTTCTCTTTGGCGGAGGCGCTGACGAAAAGGATATTATAGACAAATGGTGCGCCAGATATCCGCAAGCCGTGCCGGTTGTCGGCAAGTTGAAAATGGCCGGAGAACTCGCCTTAATGAGCCATTTGGATGTAATGCTTTCGATGGACTCGGCCAACATGCACTTAGCCTCACTCACGGCTACACCCGTAGTTTCGGTCTGGGGCGCCACGCATCCGTATGCCGGATTTTACGGTTACCGGCAGCCGCCCGAAAATGCAGTTCAGCTTGACCTGTTCTGCCGCCCGTGTTCGGTGTATGGCAACAAACCCTGTTACCGCAACAATACCGAATGCCTGATGAGCATTACGCCGCAGATGGTGATTGATAAGATAGAGGAAGTGATTTCCGTAAAATAAAAAAAGGAGCTTTTGGCTCCTTTTTTTATTTTTGGATGTTCTGTTTCTTAGAAATGGAACATCAAGAAGATATGACCTTCCGGCTTTGTATAGAACCCAACATCTTGAGCTTCCCATGAACCGCTCCGGTTTGTTTGTGTCTGTATGGAATTGGCACTTGCATTCCAAGTTTCCGTTGTGGTTTCAGTTTGACTGGTGGATGAATAAAGGAATCCAATATTGAACTCACCTCCGATGGAAATCTGGGGAGCAAAGAAATACTCAACACCAACAAATGCACCTATACCTCCAGCAAAAGTATTGCCATATTTCTTTTCTGTGGTGCGGGTGCCAGTGGTACTGTTCCAATTCCCATCGAAATTGTAACTGGTAGGTATTTGATTTACTGCGGTCATAGGGTTGGCATACTCATATTTATTTTTGCCACTACCATAACCCAATAAAACTTCTCCACCATAGAAACCCTGCACGCGACCACGGCCACGACGGAATTCATAACCAGCGCTCAACATAACGTCTGTCGAATTGTATTTTGCGACATCTATCACCGTTGCATCTGCATTGAGCGGATTATTGGCAACTTCTTCATCATTACGTACTACACCTTTATCGGCTGTACTTCCGATGTTCAATGTTAACCTGGCACGAATAGCACGGTTGTCTTCCATAAAGTACTTTCCATAAATGGTAAAGTCACGTCCCTCAAATAAAGGAGCCTTGTTAGTTCCCGACTGATTGAAAAAGTTACCTACATACTCCAGGAATGGAGTTGCTTCGATACCAATGGCAAAGTCGCCGGCCTGGGGCAGAAGCGATATACCACGTTTGTTCACAAACGCAGGACTTTCAGTTTCTTCTACTATTACCATGTCTTGCGCCATGGCGGTAAAACCCACACATAAGCACAAGCCAAGTGAAAATATTACTTTCTTCATTATAACCAATTTTACTTAAGTGAATGATTATTGTGCGCTAGAACCATCTGTTTTGACTTCTTCTGCAACATCAGGAACCATGAACGGATCTAAAGTCCATGTATCGAAATAAGAAGTTTGACCAGGGACAACTTTCAATGAACCTTTAGCATAATCTGATCCTTTCCAAATAACATCTATGGTTTTATCTGTGCCACTAACCGTTTTCTTTAAAGTGCCGGTAAAATCGCTAACCTTAACAGTTATTGTTGTTTCTCCAACTCCTACAGGCGCTGTGATTGTAAATTCACCAGTACTTTTATACTCTATTTTATCTTTTGGAAGAATATATGTTCCGGTTGCTCCACTGTTAAGATCACTATAAGATAATGTTACAATAAAGGCATCTTTGGTTATTGATGGCGCTGATAATTTTTGATCTGCCCGAGTTTTGGCAATATCAGCATTAATAAGAATTGTTCCTTTCAATACAGCTGTCCTGTTCAAATCTACATCCAACGGCTCTGCCGGATCTTCCTTTGCACAACCACTCAAACCTAATGACAACACTACTGCTGCCATCGCAAAAAAATTGAATACTTTTTTCATTTGTTAAATTTTTATGTTAAAATTGAAATTAATAAATACGGGGCATGGCTGCACAAATAACATGCCAATGTGTAAAACTATAAGCATAATACATTCGGAAATGCTTGACATTCTTATGCAAAATTGCTTACTCTAAGCGGATTATAGCAGTAAGTTTTTTTTAAAATTTGTTTTACTTGTTATTGTTAAACGTGCATTCGAATGGCATGCGGTTGACGATCGATCGTCCCAGCGTCACCTGATCGGCGTACTCCAGTTCATCGCCTATGGATAAACCCCGTGCCAGTGTGGAAATAACGACCGGACAATGTTTTAATTTACGGTAAATGTAGAAATTGGTAGTATCGCCCTCCATGGTGGTGCTCAATGCCAGGATAATCTCCGACACCTTCCCCAGGGTTACTTTTTGTTCCAACGATTCAATTGTCAGATCCGAAGGACCGATGCCGTCCATCGGAGAAATCACTCCGCCCAGCACATGATATACGCCCTGGTACTGCATGGTGTTTTCGATAGACATTACATCGCGGATGGATTCCACCACACATACCAATGAATGGTCTCGACGCGGGTTGGCGCATATCTCGCACAGTTCGGTATCCGATAGGTTGTGGCATTCCTTGCAATACATCACTTCGCTGCGCAGTTGTATCACTGCCTGGCCAAACTGCCTGACCGATTCTTCCTCCTGGTTGAGCAGGTGCAATGCCATGCGCAAAGCGGTTTTCTTTCCGATACCCGGTAATTTGGAAAACTCATTTACTACGTTTTCGAGAAGCCTCGACGAATAAAGTTGCTGATTCATGCGGCAAAGTTAATATTTTATTACATCCGCACATTATTCATATTCATTTGTTTGTGTATTGCAGTGTGCGATAATTTTATGAAAAATCATTTCCCGGTTCATTTATTTTTTTATTTTTGCATACATGAACGTCAACCCGACCATTATCATTTTAGTCGCTTCCCTCCTGTTACTTGCCGGCGTATTGGTCAGCAAAACCGCCAATCGTACCGGTTTGCCTGCGTTGGTGTTGTTTTTGCTGATCGGGATGCTGGCCGGGTCCGACGGTATCGGAAAAATATCGTTTGACAGTCCGCAGACAGCTCAGTTCCTGGGTATCATAGCCCTTTGTTTCATTCTTTTTTCCGGGGGACTCGATACCAAGTTCGACCAGATCAAGCCAATTGTTTGGCGCGGCATTACCTTATCCACCTTAGGGGTACTGATCACTGCCATCAGCCTGGGCGCTTTTGTGTATTGGGTAACCGACTTCGGATGGTTGGAGTCGCTCCTGCTGGGTTCCATTGTATCGTCGACCGATGCTGCTGCCGTATTTGCTATTTTCAGGAGCAAAAGTACCGGACTGAAACGGAACCTCCGCCCGACACTTGAACTGGAGAGCGGCAGTAACGACCCGATGGCGTATTTCCTTACCATCACCTTCATCTCACTGATCAACCAACCTGAAATGTCCTTTTGGTCGATGGTGCCAATGTTTCTCAAAGGCATGTCGTTGGGAGCCTTGATGGGACTTGTTATTGGTAAGCTGACAGTCCGTGTTATCAACCGGGTAGACTTGTTTATTGAAGGACTGTATCCTGTGCTCACCATTGCCATGATGTTCTTCAGCTATTCGATTACCGAATTTGTCGGTGGCAACGGCTTCCTGGCGATTTATATTTCTGGTTTAATACTGGGTAACAGCAATTTCATACATAAACGGAGCTTGTTGAAGTTCTACGACGGGTTCGCCTGGCTGATGCAGATTATGATGTTCATCACGTTGGGGTTGTTGGTATTCCCGTCGCAAATGGCCCCCATTATAGGTGTCGGACTGCTCATTTCGGTGTTTTTGATACTCGTGGCACGGCCGTTGGCCATGTTCCTGTGTCTTTGGCCGTTCAAAATGTACTACAAAGACCTGTTGTTTGTATCGTGGGTCGGATTGAAAGGCGCAGTACCCATTATCTTCGCCACTTACCCAATGGTCGCAAACATACCGAACGCCGATACTATTTTCCATATCGTATTCTTTATCACTTTGACTTCTTTGTTATTACAAGGCACCTCCTTGTTCAATGTTGCGAAAATGCTCCGGCTCACAATTCCCGAAGGCAAAGCAAAAAAACCGATCCTCGAATTTGATTCGGATACCATCAAATCGGTATTGGAAGAAATTACGATAGAACCCGATTTCAAGTGTGTTAACCAGTCCATTGTCGATATGGAACTGCCCAAAACAGCTTTGATTGTGATGATTGAACGTGAAGACAAATATTTTACACCCAACGGGAGCACCATCATCGAGCCGGGCGACAGGCTAACCATCCTGGCTGATTCGAAAGCCAACCTGGATGTGACTTTCAATGCATTGAAAGCAGACCGGAGTTTACCGGAACGATCCCTATCATAGAAAAGGCCGAAAAGCGATTACGGCATCCAATATCATACCGAAATAGGCCAGTTTTTTACTGTTTCATAAGGTATTGTTTATTTTTCACAATTCAAAAATACTTACCAAACACAAGTAGTTGACTTTATAAATATTAGACTATTAGTTTTCAAAAAAATATTGAAATTTTAAGATTTTTTTGTGATTAATCAAATTTAGCGTAATTTTGTAATAATTACAATTCTGTAATAAATACAAATCAAAAATTCCAAAACAGGCTTGTAATTAATATTCTAAGGTATATTAAAATGGGTATTCAGGAAGTACATCATCACTTGATGGAACATGATATCAAACCATCCATGCAACGGGTAGCTATCATGCAATATTTATTAGAGCATCTGACTCATCCGACCATTGATCAAATTTATAACGATCTTGTCCCTTCCATACCCACATTATCGAAAACCACGGTATACAATACGCTTAAACTGTTTTATGACAAAAGGGCAGTAATTGCACTGTTTATCGACGAGAAAAACGTCCGCTATGACGGCGATACCCGGGGACATGCGCATTTCCGGTGTAAAAAATGCGGCGCAATACATGATGTGCCGCTCGAAGAGAACGACATCCCGCCATTCAGGGGAAGTGTTGATCTTCATCCTGACGAAACCCAGGTATATTTTCTGGGAACATGTAATAAATGTATGTAAACCTAATAATAACCAAATTCTAAATTAATTTAAGACGATGAAAAAAAAGTTTATTTGTACCGTATGCGGCTATGTACACGAAGGTGACGATGCTCCCGATTTTTGTCCGCAATGTAAACAACCAAAAGCAAAATTCCAGGAATCGGTGTCAACCGGATCTGTAGAGTGGGCTGACGAACACCGCTTAGGCGTTGCCAAAGATGTTGATTCTGAGATATTGGAAGGGTTGAAAGCTCATTTTAACGGGGAATGCTGCGAAGTAGGCATGTACTTAGCTATGTGCCGGCAAGCCGATAGGGAGGGTTATCCTGAAGTAGCTGAGGCATATAAGCGAATTGCTTGGGAAGAAGCCGAACATGCCTCTAAGTTTGCCGAGTTGCTGGGCGAAGTGGTCTGGGATACCAAAACAAATCTGAAAGCAAGGGTTGAGGCCGAAAGTGGAGCGTGTGCCGACAAGAAAAGAATTGCAACCCGGGCAAAAGAGTTAGGATTGGATGCAATACACGATACGGTACACGAAATGTGTAAAGACGAGGCCCGTCACGGACAAGCCTTCCAAGGGCTTTTGAACCGTTTTTTCGCATAACTGTTTTCCTCTTTATGCGTTTTAGTATTATATAAATAGTCAATATTAAAAATTTCAAGTATGAATCTTACAAAAAAATTATCAGACGCTTTTAATGAGCAGATTAAAGCGGAAATGTGGTCATCGAACCTTTACCTGTCAATGGCCGTATATTTTATGGATGCCGGCCTTGACGGTTGTGCACACTGGATGAAAAAACAGACAGCGGAAGAGCTGGAACATGCACACAAGCTGATCGATTATGCCGTTAAACGGGGTGGTAGCATAGCCATTAGCCAGATTGATGCAGTGCCTGCTAAATGGGATAGTCCCCAAGCCGTATTCGCACAAGTGTATAAACATGAATGCCATGTGTCGGAACTGATTGACAAGTTGATGGATGTGGCTATTGCCGAAAATGATAAGGCTACACAGGAATTCCTGAGATGGTTCATCAACGAACAGGTGGAAGAAGAAGAAAATGCCAAAGGTATCCTGGACAAATTCGAAATATTCGGAGTACATGGTTTGTACAGTATCAATCACGACTTAGCCAAAAGATAATATCATGAAAAAATACGAATGTGTAATTTGCGGGTATATATATGACCCCGACAAAGGCGATCCCGATAGCGGCATAGAACCTGGAACCTCTTTCGAAGATATTCCGGATGACTGGGTATGCCCACTTTGCGGAGTTGGGAAAGAAGATTTCTCCCTTATAGCATGATAGTCCATAAGGCTGTCTTCCATGTGGGAGGCAGCCTCTTATGACTAAAAAGAAATTCCTAATGAACCAAAATGTAAAATATCAGTTTATTTAATTGATTAAAATCGAATACCATGATCAAAAATTTTTTATTTCCAAGAGATACGTACAATACATCAGCATCGGTTGCATTACTGATATTGCGTATCGCTTTTGCAGGAGTGCTCATGACCCACGGATGGGCTAAACTCACGAATTTTGAAGCCACTGCACAGGGGTTTGCCCCGATGGGAGGCGCCGTTGCAGCAGGGTTAGTTGTATTTGCTGAATTCTTCTGCTCCATTGGGGTAATCACCGGATTCCTTTATAGGTTAGCGTTGATTCCCCTGATCATCAATATGAGTGTCGCGTTTTTTGCCGCCCATGGCGCCAAACTGACCGGCGAACATAATGGCGAGTTGGCTTTCCTTTACTTGGTCGCCTTTGTTGTGTTGATGATTGCAGGTACCGGAAAATATGCAGTAGACAGATTTTGGGCAGCGAAGAAATAAAAATCCCTTGAAACAGGCAAAACAACAATTTTATTCACAGTCTGTTTTGCACCAATCAAAACTTTTGTACTTTTGTCACAAATAATGTTGTCATGGGGTACAAAAAGGGATTTCTATTCATCCTTCCGTTATTAAAAAACAAGTACAGTCTTTCGCTGATCTTGTTTTTTGTATGGGTTGTTTTTTTCGACTCGAACAACTTAATCGACCGGACCATCAACCTCAGGCAAGTGCACCAGTTGGAGAAGGATAAGATTTACTACGAAAATAAAATCAGCGAAGACCGGTCGAAACTCGAAGAACTGAAAAGTAACCCTGCCAACCTCGAAAAATTTGCCCGCGAACAATATTTGATGAAAAAGGCCAACGAGGAAATCTTCATTATCGAACCGTGAGCGTTTTTCCTGTTTCCCGATCTTAACCTTCAACCTTGAAAACAGAGATACCCTCTCCGGAAGAGATTCCTTTCCCGATATACCAGGTTCCGGTCATCCTGGCATCCAAATCACCCCGCCGCATTGAATTGATGCAACAGGTGGGACTCCGGTTTACAGTACAACTTGCCGGTGAAACCGACGAGATATATCCGCCACAACTACAACGCGAAGAGATTCCCCTTTTTCTTGCCCGCCTGAAGGCCGATGCATTCATGCAGGCCATGCCGATTGCCGACGATACGATTGTAGTGACCGCCGATACGATTGTGTGGATTGATAACCGTGTACTCGGAAAACCGGCCGACCGCCCGGATGCCATTGAGATGCTGGAAACCCTGTCGGGCAACATGCATCAGGTATACACGGGGGTATGCCTTACAACAAACCACAAACAGCGCCAGTTTTTTGCCGAAAGCAAAGTATATTTCCGTAAGCTGACCAGACAGGAGATTACTTATTACGTAGACCATTACCAGCCTTTTGACAAGGCCGGGGCTTATGGCATACAGGAATGGATTGGCTACGTGGGCATCGAAAAAATAGAAGGTTCTTATTATAATGTGATGGGCCTGCCCGTGCAGAAATTATACCGCGAGTTATGCGGGTTCATCGCTTAGCGACGTCATAACATTTTTTCAGGAACGATAAAACGCATTCCAGCGATTTTTCCGGTTCCTCAAGGTAACCTGAATGCCCCGAATGCTCAAGCACCTCAACTGTAGTATTCGGAAACGGCAACACCGCCGGATACAATTCCTCAAAAGAGACGTATCCATCCTTTTTCCCAAGGATAAACAGCACGGGCAATTTGTTTCGATGTAACAAATCGCCACGGTCAGGACGGTTTCGCATGCCTTCCAGGATAGCTATGGCGCCTTCCGGGGTAGTGTGCCGCGCAACCTCTTTGGCAAATTCCACTTTATCGGCAAGTCGATGCAGGTTATCATCGGCAAAGCCATTGGGAATACTGGTATTACAAATCAACATGAGTTTTCCGGACTGCACCAGGCGTATCTCCTTGGCACGCGCCGCTTTCTTCTGATCAGTGTCGGCAAAAGGTGATGAGTGGAACAGGCAAATACCCGCCAACAGGTCAGGATACTCTGCCAAACAGGCCAATGAGACATAGCCGCCCATCGAATGTCCCACGAGTACGCAACGTTGTATACCCAATTGGTGCAACACAGCTTCGACTGCTTCGGCTATCAACGACATGGTATGCACAGGAGCGATCACACCCGATTCGCCGTGTCCGGGAATATCGATGCTGACCACGCGGTAATGCTGCGCCAGTTGTCCAGCAAATTCACCCCAGATGTCGAGGCTTTCGAGATACCCATGCAACAGCACCACTACTTCGCCGCAGCCTTCGTCTTTTACCCGGATATGACTGTCCCGGAAAAGAATTGTTTTCATCATGATAATTTTATTTTGGTTAATTCTTTTTTTGAGGTGCTATCCAAAATGAAGGAGTGTTTTCTTCTCGGTTTTTTCTTCTATACTTTTTACTCGCCATTCGGCTCATGAGAACGGCTTCGCCTAAGTTGGCGCCCCAAAAAGTACCAAAAAAGGCTTGACGCTAAAAACTCGCTCCGCCTGTTGGCTTCGCTCAGACAGCTTAGCGTCAATAAGGTAAGGTTATTCACTTCGTTCATGAGGGCTTTGCCGTACGCTTGATAAACGGGCTAACGCCCGCGTACACTCTGAACGACGGGTGACAGCATGCTTCATGGCTTTGCCCGTGGAAAATCGCCTTTGGCAACATATTGACGATTTTCCGTTCAAGCGAAGTCGATAGGCGGAGCGCGTTAAAATCGTCGAGCCGTTTTTGGTTCAGGGCAACCGCATCAAAATAAAATGGGTTAACATTTTATAATTTGTGTTCATTTTTTGTCCACGAATTATACGAATTAACACGAATTTTATATTGACACGAATAAATTTCAGCTTTGCTGAAATTTCAATTAGTGAAAATTCGT
>JAVBSH010000187.1:0-15464 GCA_031547085.1 Bacteroidales bacterium | reverse complement strand
GGTCAATGCACTCTTTGTTTTCGAGCTCATAATCTATTTTTTTTATTAGGTTTTCACGATATTCTTGGGTTAATACTTTGGGGGAGGCCCCATATTATTATGATACAAAGATAAGCATTGAGTGGGTATTGACCAAACTATCCCTTAAGTAAACGACATTTAAAGGTATATCCTTGCAAACACCAGGTTGCCTCTATTTGACACCTCACAAAAAATGAAAGCAAGCTTCGTTGTCGATCAGGAAGGCAATGTGTCGCAAATAAGTCTCAAAAGCGATCGCACCATCTATTGTCCATTACAGTGGGAACTGAGGCGGGTAATATCATCGTTACCTTTATGGAGTGACAGTCTGACCAATCGCCGTGTGCGGATGAAAGCGAGTTATGTGGTCGATCTGGAGTTTCTGCCTCCGGGAGGAACGCTGTCAGACGACGAAGGCATGTTTGTTCGTTATGATGAGATGCCATTGTTCCGCGGCCAGCCTGCTGAGGATGGATTTCGCAGATGGGTACAGGAAAACCTCAGACCGCCGAAGGAAGTTTATGAGCAGGGCTTTCAGGGAAAGGTAGTTGTTGAATTCGACGTCGACGAAATAGGTGATGTCAAAAATGTAAGAGTTATGCGTAGCGTCCACCCTCTGTTGGACGCCGAAGCTGTAAGAGTTATTTCATCATCTCCGCAATGGGAACCTGGTAAATTTTGTGGAAATCCAGTCAAAGTAAGATATTTACATCCGATAGTTTTCGGGACTCCCGAATCTTCTGTTGCTGGCGGCCAATGATGATTACCTACTGCAAAATATGAGGACATACGTGCGTCTCATTAATGGATAGTCTTGCGACAACTCAAAAACCAACTCTTGACTCGCAGTATTTTAACATACTGAATTCGAATTTTTATTTTTTATTTCAATTTACTTTCATTTAATTTGCATTATCGTTTCATATTAAAATTATGTACCCCATGAACGGAAAATATAATCGTTTGTCAGATATTATTCCATTCTCTTTTCCTAAAAAGATTTTCTTTACTGGAGCTTTATTTTTTGCATTTTTATTGAATATCTCCGGGCAATCGACTTTTAACATCATCAAGGTTAAAAAAGCCAAAGACAGCCATCGGTTTTTTCAATATACAGGCAAAGATATTCCTATCATCAGTGGTCACCGGGGAGGAGGAATCAAAGGTTTTCCCGAAAATTCCATCGAATGTTTCGAAAACACATTAAAGCATACGCCTGCTTTTTTCGAAATAGACCCACGACTGACTAAAGACTGCGTAATTGTACTGATGCACGATGCCACGCTTAACCGTACGACCAATGGTACAGGAAAGGTGTCAGATTACACCTGGGCCGAATTACAACAGTTCCGGCTGAAAGATATTGAGGGAAATGTGACGGACTTCTGTATCCCCACATTGGAAGCTGTTATTGATTGGGCACGTGGGAAAACCATCCTGAACTTAGATAAGAAAGATGTGCCGCCCGAAATGACGGTTGCTTTGATTCAACGGATGAAAGCCGAGGCTTTTGTGATGATTACCGTACATAGTCCCGAACAGGCAATGTTTTACTACAAAAGGATACCTTCTATCACTTTTTCGGCGCATGTGTTGACCAAAGAAGTTTTCGAAGCTTACGACAAAGCCGGTTTTCCATGGAAACAGTCACTTGCCTACGTGGGGCCGCGCATCAACCTCGAAGTAAAGGAGCTTTATGACCTGATTCACTCACGTGGCGCCACTTGCATGATTTCGGCAGCGCCGTCGTACGACAAATTGAAAACTGTGGCTGAACGTAAGCAGGCATACATAGAGGTCTTCACTGACGGAGCGGATATTTTGGAATCCGATCTTCCGATAGAAGTTAGCGAAGCTATCAAATCGCTGATGCCTGCAAAATCGAAGAAAAAGAATTTTTTTGGAAAAATGACCACGGGAAAATAAATCTTTTTGTATACAGTTGTGAAAATGGTATTCGGGTCGTTGTTCGGCGGAGTCTGGAGACTCCGCCACGCTAAAAGAAAGCTTCAGCTTTCCACCATGCAAAGCAGGAGCCTTGCTTTTAGCTGCGACGTAGCGAAGACGCTACGTCGAACGTCACTTCGGAAAATCCAAACCGAGCTTGCCTACCTGACTGGACGGGCAGGCGAACTCAATGAAGTTAATCATCAATTACTTATGTCAAAGGTAACAACAGCATTGAAATCGGCGCGTGAAACGCGTGCACTGCAAATTGGCAGCCATATCCTGAGCCAGCTTCCGTCGATGTTTTCCGGACAATTTCCGGGACGGCGGGCCATCGTTGTTGCTGATACTACCACATTCGGCGTTGCAGGGAAAGCCGTATCCGGTTATCTCTGCGAAGCAGGCATTGCACAAGATGAACCTTTTGTATTTTCCGATCCTGACCTGTATGCTGAATTCCGATTTGTGGAACAATTAGAAACGGCATTGTCCCAAACAGATGCCATCCCTGTTGCCGTGGGATCGGGCACCATCAACGACCTGACCAAGCTGGCAGCTTACCGTACCAATCGTCCATACATGTGTGCCGCCACAGCCGCCTCGATGGACGGATATACCGCTTTCGGGGCATCCATCACTTACCAGGGTGCCAAGCAGACATTCACATGCCCGGCGCCGCAAGCCTTATTGGCCGATATTGAGATTATCCGCAAGGCTCCCGCCGAAATGACTGCCTCGGGCTATGCCGACCTGTTTGCCAAAATCACAGCAGGCGCTGATTGGATTTTGTCGGATGAGTTAGGTGTAGAAGCTATCGATCCTACAGCATGGTCGATTGTACAGGATGGTTTGCAAGAAGCTTTGGCCAATCCGGAAGGAGCACGTACAGGTATTGTCGAGGCCATTTCACCGTTAATTGAAGGTTTGATGTTGGGCGGTTTTGCCATGCAGTGGTCAAGATCAAGCCGACCAGCATCAGGCGCCGAACATCAGTTCAGTCACCTCTGGGACATGGAACATCACACCCACAATGGGAAAGCTCCGTCTCACGGATTCAAGGTGGGGATTGCCACTTTATATATTTCGGCCTTGTATGAACAATTGTTGAATCATCCTGTCGAACAGCTTGATATAGCTACATGTTGTGCACAATGGCCGGAGTTGGAGCAACAGGAAGCATGCGCAAGGGAAATGTTTTCGGATACAGATTTTCTTGAAACGGCATTGACTGAAACACGCGCTAAATACATCTCAAAGGAGGAATTAGCCAAACAATTGGAAACATTAAAAACAAAATGGCTGGCCATCAGGGAACGCCTGAGCAAACAACTGTTGCCTTCGGTTGAAGTAAAACGACGCCTGCAATTGGTTGGTGCACCTGTTGAGCCGGAAACCATTGGTATCAATCGTGCCCGTCTTCGCGACAGTTTCCTACGGGCACAGTATATCCGACGCCGTTTTACCATCCTCGATGTAGCGGTGCGCACCGGTTGTCTTGACCAATGGTTGGATCAAATGTTCGGAAAACATTAAGAAACGAAAATAATGGAATACACAAACATGTCACCCGAGACAGCCAAGGTGTTTAAATACTGGCAAACGCGCACCATCATTGCGAGTATGATCGGTTATGCCTTGTTCTATTTCGTGCGTAAGAACCTGAGTATTGCCATGCCGGCCATGCAAACGGATCTAGGTATTACCAAAACGGATCTGGGTATCTTCCTGACATTACACGGGCTATTGTATGGCGTGTCGAAATTTGTCAATGGCTTTATCGGCGACCGCGTCAATGCGCGTATCTTCATGGTGACAGGACTGGTGCTTTCGGTAGTCTGTAATATCATCTTTGGTCTCAGTTCGGCAGTGCTGGTATTCGGCTTGGTGTGGATGCTCAACGGCTGGTTCCAGGGAATGGGTTTTCCGCCCTGCGCCCGGCTGCTCACTCACTGGGTTCCGCCAAATGAACTGGCAACCAAAATGTCGATATGGAACACTTCGCACTCGATTGGTGCCGGTTTAGTGGTCATTATCTGTGGGTATATCGTTGCAATGGGTTGGCGTTGGTGTTTCTACATCCCGGCGGCAATTGCTTTATGTGGCGCTATGTTCCTGTGGGTTACCATGCGCGACACCCCAAGTTCGGTGGGGTTACCCGAGTTATACCCCGAAAAGTCCAAAACCAAGGAAGAAAAGTCAGTCGAATTTAAACGGTTTGTCCGGAAAAAAGTATTCGGAAACCCGTACATCTGGATAATTGCCATCGCTAACTTTTTTGTGTATACCGTTCGTTTTGCAGTGTTGGACTGGGGACCAACGCTCCTGACGGAAGCCAAAGGGCTGTCGTTGCAGCATGCAGGCTGGATGGTAGCGGCATTCGAGATTGCCGGCATTGTGGGGATGCTGGCTGCAGGACGGTTTACCGATAAGGTGCTTGGTGGACGAGGTGCACGCACTTGTGTTATTTGTATGACCTTTGCCGCCTTGTTCATCTTCCTGTTCTGGCGGTTGAGCGCCCCACCGATGTGGTTAGCCACAACGATTCTTGGCGCAGCGGGATTTTTTATCTATGGGCCGCAAGCGTTGGTGGGCATTGCTGTTGCCAACCTGGCCACCAATAAAGCTGCTGCCACGGCCGTCGGCTTTACCGGTCTTTTCGGATATGCGAGCTCCATGCTGTCGGGCTGGGGATTGGGCGCCCTTGCCGAACACTACGGCTGGAACTATGGTCTGGGAGGATTGGTTGCTGCCGCCCTTGCCGGAACCGTTATGTTCATCCTAGCTTGGCCTGCCAAAGCACATGGCTACGAGGATGAGGTGTGATCGAACGACAGTAAAATTGATATTGACTTTATGTGCTAAGTACCCAACAATAATTAGTTAAGATTATTTTTACGAATATTACGTTCGGCGGAGTCTCCAGACTCCGCCGTGCTAGGAGGAAAGCTCCAGCTTTCCACATATACAAGGCAGGAGCCTTGCTTTTAGTTGCGACGTAGCGAAACGCTACGCCGAACAATTCTGTCAACAACGTTGTGGATATTGTGTATGGCAATTTTTAAAAGTATAAAGTATTTTTTGATGTATACTTATGCGTCAATGATCAATAATCAATTTTCATTTTTTTTATCAATGACCAAAATAGAACTATCAGCATATCCTGATCATCAATCATTACTGGAACGTATCAGTAAAATCAAGCATGTGGCGCTAGACATGGATGGCACCATCTATAAAGGCGGAACGTTATTCCCGTTTACCATCCCATTTCTCAGCCGACTGAAAGAAATGAATATCGGGTATTCGTTCCTGACCAACAATCCGTCGAAAAGCACAGCCGATTACCTGAAGCATTTACAGAAAATGGGACTTCCGGCTACACCGGAAGAATTGTATACTTCGGCTCAAGCGACCATTATCTACTTGAAAACACATTTTCCGGAAGTGAATCGATTGTTTATCTTGGGTACACCAAGTATGATCAGCGAATTTGAAAAAGCAGGTTATATTTCGACAGTCGATGATCCGTCGGATGAACCGGATGCAGTGGTGGTAGGCTTCGACATGACCCTGTCTTACCCCCGGTTATGCCGTGCTGCATGGTGGATACACTATGGAAAACCTTACGTGGCAACTAATCCTGATTGGGTATGCCCCACCGACCAACCGACTATATTGATAGATTGTGGTTCGATATGCGCCATGCTTGAAAAAGCTACCGGCCGCATACCGGATGTCACCCTTGGGAAGCCGCAGCCTGAAATGCTGGATGGAATATTGAACACCCATCACTTGCAGCCGTTCGAGGTAGCCATGGTGGGCGACCGTATTTATACTGATATGATGATGGCGCACAAAGTCAACGCCTTTGGAGTTCTTGTGCTGAGCGGCGAAGCGACGTTGGCCGATGCCCGGAAAGCTGATCCGAGGCCGGACCTTGCCTTGCAGAGTATCGAACAGTTGGGTGAACTGATCGCAGAGGCAAAGTGAACCTCAACCGAACTGCTTTACTGTACTTTGATCTTTTTTCCGTTTGCTAATGTTGTCAATCCGTCAGTGACGATTTTATCGCCTTTTGTCAAACCTTCCGTAACCGCATATTCTTGTCCGCCGGGCATGGGCAATGCAGTAATGGCCTTTTGCACTACCGAGTCACCCTGAACTTTGTATACCAATGTCTTATCCTGCCGGGTGAAGGTTGCTTTTTGTGGTATGACCAATGCTTGATGCAGGGTCTTGGGAATAGAAATCTTCCCGCTCATCCCGCTTCTCAACAAACCATGCGGGTTAGGGAATTCCGCACGGAAATTTGACGAACCCGTGGACACATCGAGTACCCCGGCAATGGTTTCAATCTTTCCCTTTTCGGGATATATCGAACCGTCAGCCAATATTAATGTAATAGGCGGCAAGTGCTTGATAACATCGGCCTGCGAACGTCCTTCGATATTGGTTAATAACTGCATCAATTCCTTTTCGTTGAGCGAGAAATAGGCGTAGACCTTGTTGATGTTGGCTATTGTGGTCAGGATATTGGAACTGCTTACCAAGCTACCCTGCCGGAAAGGGAGCCTTCCCGCAATTCCGTCGACAGGGCTGGTAACTAATGTCCACGATTGTGTTTCTGTAGCGTTTGTCAGGTCGGCTTGTGCCTGTTCACGTACCGCAACAGCCGATTGATACGCGTTTTCGAGTGATTGTAATTGCACATCACTTACAATACCTTTTTCGGCTAATGGCCGTATCCTGTCCACGTTCAGTTTTGCTGTATTGACTTGCGCAATGGCACTTGTTACAGAGGCTTTGGCGGTGGCCACACTCTGATCGGATTGTGGAGAATTGATTTTAAAGAGTTTTTGTCCTTTCTTCACAATCGACCCTTCGTCGATGTAAATAGCATCGATAAACCCGTCGACACGCGGACGGATTTCGATGTCCTCCTTTCCACGGATGATCACCGGGTATACCGATTCGAGTACGGCATCTTGCTCTTGAAGCTGGATAACCGGATATTCCTGGGGTGCACGCTGATTGTTGGTGTTTTCAGCCTTATGACCACATGAGGTGAGCATCACCAAAATCGATGCATCCCGTATGATTTGATTCAATTTCATGAAATTACAACTTGTACATTTTCTAACAAACAGGATGCACAAAATGTTTGAATATCGTAAGGTCAATCTTTTTATAATAGTGTCGTGCCATTGTTCCGCAGGGCGTTGCTCTACGCTATGTGCTTGAAGTCCTCCGGCCTTAAGGGAATAAATGCAGCCTATCGTACGTTACCAAACATTTTGCCCTTCAAAGAAGGGTGGGCGCTCGTAATGATGTTTGCGTCTTTTGTGAGTTGACACGGCGCTACTTTGGTCTGGTTTGGATACCATAGCAAAATGTTGGCTACTTGTTTCGCAGATCCGACTACCATGGCAAAATGTTTGACCATCATGGTCGCAGAACTAGCTACCACGGTATAATGTTTGGTTACCATAGTCGCAGACTCGGATACTGCAGAAAAATGTTTGGCTACCATAGTCGCATATCTAGATACAATATAAAAATATTTAGCTGCCATGGTCGCAGTCTCGGCTACCATAATAAAATGTTTGACTACCATGATCGCAGACTCAGCTATCGAAACAAAACGATCAGCTACCGAGATCTCAAAACTAGCTATCTCTCACTTCTTCCTTAAAGCTTGTCGAATAATCATTATTTCCCCGACGATGTCCGTTTGACCGGACGGGCAGTTTATTCAGGCAGACCCTTGCGCCGAACGTGTTCTTTCCACTTTTTCTGAACATTCAGAATTTTAGTATGAATGATTCAAGTTAGAGAAAAGAAATAGCATAAACTAACTTATACCGAGCAATGATCATCCTGTAATATCGGATATTGAAAAAGGTACTATATTTGTGCATTGGTCAGCAAAAACATGCAGTTTGATATTATTTGGATGGAAAGCGCCAAGTCGGATGATAAAACCGTTAAAATTGTGCGTGTATGGGGTTGCAGACAGAATCCGGAAAAGCTAAAAACAATTGAAATAATGAAACAGTTAATTTTGATCTTATTGACGACATTTGTCGTTTCATTCCACGTTACGGGACAAGGATATGTTATTGCGGGAGAAGCACAGGGGGCCGAAGGACAAACAGTAGTATTGAAACAAATCCGGAACATGCAATCGGTAGATATTGATCATACGACCGTGAAAAACGGCAAGTTCACATTGAAGGGTACCACGCCCTGTGCCGAGTTTTGCATGTTGAAAGTCGGAGAGAAAGATCCTTTGCAGTTTTTTGTTGAGAATTCGAATATTCACATCATGGTGGATATGGAAAACATAGGTAAATCGAAAGTAACCGGTTCGAAGGAGAATGACATTTTTATGGAGTTTGCAACCGGTCTGGAAAAATACGCGCAACAACAGAAACAACTGAATGATTCATATACAGCGCTGAGTACTTCAAACATTGCAACTCCGGATGCCGAAACAAAAATCCGGTCGCAGTTGGAGAAACTGAACACGGAACGAACCAATTTTATGATCAGCTTTGTGATGCAACATCCTGGCAAGGTGTCTACTGCCTTTATTGTGGATAATGTATTATTACGTTTCATGGATGTATCGCAGTTGGAGCAGGTAGCAAATAGTTACGACACCAAGGCCGAACAGTCACAATGGGTGAAAATGCTTAAAGACCAGACATCATCGTTGCGGCGGACAGCCATCGGACAACCATTTCCCGATATCACCCTAAAAACGCCCGACGACAAACCAGTTTCTATTTCAGATTATGCAGGCAAGGGGAAATATGTGTTGATTGACTTTTGGGCTTCGTGGTGCGGGCCTTGCCGTAATGCCAACCCACGTGTGGTGCAATTATACAACCGCTATAAGGATAAGGGATTTGAAATTGTCGGTATTTCCTTAGATCGGGGTAAGAAAGAGTGGGAGGATGCAATTAAAAAAGACAACCTCACATGGCCGCATATGTCAGATTTGAACTATTGGCAAAGCGCTGCGGCTAAGTTATATTCCGTAAGCTCTATTCCATATACTGTTTTGCTGGATAAAGACGGTAAAATATTGGCAAAAGGACTTCATGTTGAAGAACTGGAACGGAAACTGACAGAATTGCTGAATTAACGGACACTTTATCTTCTCACATCCCAATATATCCATCGTTGTGGAATATCAGTGAGTGACGTTGGTCAATTTATTTACAATTGATCGTTTTTCACAAGCGCCTAATTGTAAGATCAATAACAGACGAAACGAAATTTTTATATCCCTTCGTTTTGTACATTCGTCAAAAAAGTCACGGTTTTACGTTGGTAATGAGATTTTCATTTCCCAATCAAGGCTTCTTTTATACTATATTTGCATCGATTTATCACACACACCTCCAAGTATCAGTTTCATGAAGCGTATTGTCATTTTTGCCTCCGGTTCGGGTTCAAATGCCCAGCGAATAGTAGAGTATTTTTCTCACACAGATATAGCACGTGTTGTGAAAATATATTCCAACCGTATCGATGCTTATGTACTGCAACGCGCCCAAAACCTGAATATTCCCGCCACCGTGTTTGGCAGGGATGAATTCTATGACACCAACAGTATCTGTAACCAGCTAATATCGTTGGATCCCGACTTGATTGTATTGGCCGGTTTTTTATGGAAAGTCCCCGAAAAGATCATACGTGCTTTCCCTAAACGGATCATCAATATTCATCCTGCGCTTCTTCCCAAATATGGCGGGAAAGGAATGTATGGGGAGCATGTTCACCGCTCGGTTATTGATAATCACGAAGAGGAATCGGGTATCACCATTCATTATGTAAACGAAAATTACGATGAAGGCGCTGTCATTTTGCAAGCCAGATGCAAAATCACCCCGGATGACACACCCGAAACGCTGGCTGAAAAAGTACATGCACTGGAATATAAGTATTTCCCGAAAGTGATTGAGCAGGTTTTGGTAGTGGAATAGTAACCAAATGCTTCACACCTTATTATCAATATCCAATTACTTACTATCTTTGCTGCTTCAAAGCGTTAAGGAATGCTGACAAAATTTTTGATATATTTGACAGGATTAACATGATTTACAAGATGATTTATATCCTGTAAATCATGTTAATCCTGTCAAAAAAAGATAAGAATGTTGTTTTGTCACATCCCTAAGTTTTGAGAAACTTAAAATTGATTATTATGTCATATCATTTATTGAAAGGAAAGAAGGGTTTGATTTTCGGGGCACTCAATGACAAGTCTATTGCATGGAAAACAGCCGAACGCGCCTACGAAGAAGGAGCGGCCCTTGTTCTTTCCAACACCCCGGTTTCCCTGCGTATGGGGACAGTCCAGGAATTGGCCGAAAAGTGTAAAACCATTGTCATTCCTGCTGATGCCACTAAAGTAGAAGATCTCGAAGTAGTGATTGAACAGGGAATGGAAAAACTCGGCGGGAAGTTCGATTTTGTGCTGCATTCCATCGGCATGTCGCCTAATGTCCGTAAAGGCCGTACTTATGATGACCTCGATTATCATTTCCTGTTACAAACCATTGATGTTTCCGCCATTTCATTCCACAAGGTGTTGCAAACCTGCCGTAAGATGGATGCTATCAATGACTGGGGGTCAGTGGTAGGACTTTCGTATATTGCCGCGCAACGTACCCTTTATGGTTATAACGATATGGCCGATGCAAAGGCTATGCTTGAATCCATTGCCCGGAGTTTTGGATACATTTATGGCCGCGAGAAGAAAATCCGTATCAATACCATTTCGCAATCGCCCACTATGACCACTGCCGGTGGTGGAATCATGGGTTTTGACAACCTGATGGACTTTGCCGACCGTATGTCACCATTGGGGAATGCCTCTGCCGACGAATGCGCCGATTACATTATCACGCTATTCTCCGACCTTACCCGCAAGGTAACCATGCAAAACCTCTATCACGATGGAGGATATTCGAGCATGGGCATGAGCCTCAGGGCGATGCAGATTTACAACGAAGGTCTTGAGTACCAAGACGTAAAAAGGGATTAGTATTCTAGAGGCTATTCAAAAAGGTTTTTTCAACTCGTCATTGCGAGCAATAGCGAAGCAATCTGCTAATGATCAGAAAGATTGCTTCGTCGTCCCTCCTCGCAATGACGTACTTTTCTAACCTTTTGAACAGTCTCTTTTTCATTAAAAAATGACCCCACGCAAAATATTACTGTTCGGGCTATGTGTTATAGCTGCTATTTTCATTATTTCGGTAGTTTTTCCTGCCGATGGATGGAAAGTGGGAAAATGGACGTTCCATTTTCCTGATTATAGGGTATGGTTGCGCCCGGATACTGTTGAATACAAAAATATACAGGCAATCATTTCTTCGGTGGATACCACCGATTACGACATACCACAGGTTGCCCCTGTTGGGAATGACACGATTCCGATTATTGATTCCACAAGTTTAGTAAAAGATACGCTGCAATTAGAAAAGCCCTCTATTGACAGCCTGTTACATGCTAACATACAACCTTTTGAATTTCCTGAAGGACGGGATACATTGTTGTTTCCGTTGTTCAGGACGATAGACCGGCTAAACCAGCGGGATAAGACAATCCGTATTCTGCATTACGGTGATTCGCAAATCGAAGGCGACCGTATTACAGCAACCATTCGCAACTATATGCAAAAGAATTACGGCGGACAGGGTATCGGTTTTATTCCGATTGTCCCGGCAACGGATGCTTCTATTACTTTTCAACAGGATGTTTCGCCCAACTGGAAACGATTTTCGGTACTCGACAAGGAAAACACACCGCCGGCATTCCACAACCGTTTCGGCATTGCGGGAAGTATGGTGCGCTATACGCCAACGGAAAAAACGGATACTGTTGCTTATATAGGTTTATTGCCATATTACATCGGCTACCGGAATGTACGGACTTTCACAGATGCGCGTCTTTTTTACGGAACTGCCCCGAAACCATTCACAATTATTGCCAACCAGGTGAATACGCAACAAATGACGGCGCGAAAAACAGTTTCGTCGGCTTGGTGGCGGTTCGATGCGCCACAGAATTCGCTTCATATATCGTTAATATCTTCCAGCCTACCCGACTTATATGGCATTGCACTCGACGGCGCTCACGGTGTCGCCATGGATAACCTGCCGCTACGTGGCAGCTCCGGACTTGATTTTACCCGCATGGACACCACTCAAATGGGACAAATGTTCCGTATGATGGATGTAGAAATGCTGGTATTGCAGTTCGGCGCCAATGTGGTTCCGAATATTGTGGAGAGTTACGATTACTATGCCCGTAAATTTACACAACAGTTGCAGGCGCTCAAAGCATTTAAACCCAACCTTGTGATTGTGGTCGTAGGAGTGAATGATATGTCGCAAAACAGCACAACCGGCTATAAATCCTACCCGAATATTGTAAAAATACGCGATGCGCAAAAAAAAGCAGCTTTCGAAGCAGGATGTGTATTTTGGGATCTGTACGAGGCTATGGGCGGCGAAAATTCCATGCCGAGTTGGGTACTTGCCAAACCGCCGTTAGCGCAAAAAGATTTTGTACATTTCAGTATCGGGGGCGCTAAGATCGTGGCGGAGCTGTTTTGCAGGGCTTGGGCGAAAGAATATCAGCGATTTGCCAGACAGTAAATTTTAAACAGAGTTCAACAACATTCAACTATTTTCGCCGGAAAAAACTGATCGGAGTTTTTTTACGTATCTTTATGGCCGATTTGAAACATTAATTGTTTGATATACATTATGAATCAATTTGCTCCGATTGACTGGGTTATCCTTATTGTTTATGCAATCGTTATTGTGGGCGTTGGGCTTTGGGTGTCCCGCACCAAAAAAGGAGAAGAAAAAACAGCATCCGATTATTTCCTTGCCAACCGTTCGCTTACTTGGTGGGCAATTGGCGCATCGCTGATTGCTGCTAACATCTCGGCCGAGCATTTCATTGCCATGTCGGGTTCGGGCTTTGCCATCGGGTTGGCTGTGGCGTGCTACGAATGGGTGGCTGCTGCGGTACTTATTATTGTTGCCAAGTTTTTCCTGCCGGTTTTCCTGCGGACGGGTATCTACACCATGCCGCAATTCCTGATGCAGCGTTACGATCGTCGTGTAAGCACCAGCCTTTCCATTTTCTGGATGCTGATGTATGTGTTTGTTAACCTTACTTCGGTGAGTTACCTCGGAGCATTGGCACTCGAAAAGGTATTGGGCGTGCCACTACTGTACGGTATCATCGGCCTTTCGCTTTTCTCAGCCATCTATTCGCTTTACGGCGGGTTGAAGGCTGTAGCTTGGACGGATGTTATACAGGTGACATTCCTGATTGGAGGTGGTTTAGTAACTACTTTCTTGGCTTTGAACGCTGTGAGCGGAGGTGAAGGTATCTGGGCAGGATTCAGGGATATTGTAAGTCAGGCACCCGAGCGTTTCCACATGATCATTGAAAAAGGCACATTGTCTATTCCCGATGGCACGGATGGCGCCGTAAAAGATGCATTCCTCGATTTGCCCGGCGTAGCGGTGATCTTAGGCTCGATGTGGCTCACTAATATTTGTTTCTGGGGTTTCAACCAGTATATTATCCAACGCGGGTTGGCTGCCAAAAGCGTCAAGGAAGCACAGTATGGATTGGCATTTGCCGCATTCCTGAAGATGTTGGTACCTTTACTGGTGGTGATACCGGGTATTGTTGCTTATGTGATGCATGCCGACATTGGCAAATCGGACGAGGCTTATCCGTGGCTGCTCAATTATATTATCCCTCCCGGAATCACAGGACTGGCGTTTGCTGCGCTGGTCGCCGCAGTGGTTTCGTCGCTCAGTTCTATCATTAACAGCGCATCCACTATTTTTACGATGGATATTTACAAGGGATATATCAACCCCAATGCTTCCGAAAGGCAATTGGTACGGGTAGGACGCATCGTTGCACTTATATCGCTGGTAATTGCCACACTTATTGCACCCAAGTTTGCATCGTTAGACCAGGTTTACCCGATCATACAGGAATATACCGGATTTATCTACCCTGGCGTTTTCCTGATTTTCTTCCTTGGGATGTTCTGGCGGCAAGCAACTTCCGATGCCGCTTTATGGACAGCGATCCTGACCTTGCCGTTGGGTTTTATTTTCAAACAATTTGTTACCGATATGCCCTTCATCGTTCGTATCGGGTATGTATTTATCATCTTGACCATTGTTTTTGTGGGACTGAGCCTTGCCGACAAGAAACACCGCACGGCGTCGCCTGTAATCAGTGAGGAGCAGAAAGACAAAACCATCCGTTTGGGTTGGATCATAGCAGGTATTGCGGCATTAGTAGGTATCGTTGCCGTATTTTTCCTTGGTACGTTCTCCAACTTTGCACTTGATTCGGTATACGTATTGGTAGTAGGATTCATCCTGCTTGGAGTTGTGATGGTGACAAATGCCAAGATACCGACCATGAACAGCAAAGCACTGGTTTTTGAGACAGGATTATTCAAAACCAGCGTGCCATTCAATATTGCAGCCATTGGCATTTTCGGGTTGCTGATATTCCTGTATGGATATTTCTGGTAAAAAGCGTTCAGAACGTTTATAACGCTGGAACGTTCTGAACGTAAGTGATATGAATAAAATAATCTTCAGACAGGATTAACATGATGTAAATAATCTTGTAAATCTTGTTAATCCTGTCAAATGAGTAAATTATTTTGTCCTCATTCCTAAGGCGGGTTAAAGTAAATCATTAAACTATGGAAATACAACAATTTTCGTCAGGAAGTCCCGGAAGTTCAAAATTCGAACGCTTGGCATCTATCGATGTATTACGTGGCTTCGATATGTTTTTCCTTGTGGGTGCCGGTGATGTGCTTCGCCGGTTATTCAACGCCATTGGTTCGGATGCACTGCAACCTGTCCAACACCAGTTGGGACATGTCGATTGGACGGGATTTACTGCCTGGGATATCATTATGCCGTTGTTCCTGTTTACATCGGGGTTGTCGATGCCGTTCTCGTTCGATAAGTTTATCAGGCAAGGACATACCAAAGCACAACTTTATGTGAAGGTATTGAAACGCTTTTGCCTGCTGTTCCTGCTGGGATGGATCGTCCAGGGAAACCTGCTTGATCTGAACCTAGATACTTTCCATGTGTATTGCAACACACTCCATGCCATCGCTTTTGGCTACCACCCGACTTTGACGGTTTGATTTTACAAAAACATGATTATCAATCAAGTGTATTTTCATGAGGGCACTACATTTTTCACTGGGGGTTGGTCAGCCTGAAAGGCGCCACCTGCCGGTGCTTATGCATCGTGTCATACAGTTTTAAGGCATCTTTACTGGGTTTTGATGGTATCACATACTTGTCTTGATTTGAGGTATCCAGGATTACACTTTCCTGAACCCTGTATAGTTCATCGGGTATCCTTTCGGCGGATAATCTGCATCCTTTTTGCTCCAGCAG
>JAVBSH010000259.1:0-25596 GCA_031547085.1 Bacteroidales bacterium | reverse complement strand
CCTACCACCTTGCCGCCATTGACCTTTGTACCGATGATATCCGCTGTACCTACGATTTTGGTCGCTGCCTCATTGAGTACTATGGAATTGGATTCCTCAGTGGAATGTTGCCACCAGGTCAGGTTTTCGGGTAGAAAACTGCCTTGTACCATTTGCATCCGGAATACCTTGGCGTAGTCCCAATCACACCAGATCACACTGCAACTTTCGTCGGCCTCATCCGTTTTACCTTCCCAACTCAATGCAGTACCCCAAGTCATGTCAATAGGCGACTGGGCTGCAATGCTTACCGCTTCCACATTGGCGTTTTTCAGTACTTCTTTTTTGAAATCTTCAATTGCGTACCACAAGCCGGTGTTGATACCGATTACATTGTAACGGTCGAAGCCTATATCCTTGGTTTGTATGTAATGAAGCTGCTTGTATACAATGCCCGTGCAAAGCATGATAAAGATGGAAATAGCCAATTGTACGCCCAGCAGTGTCTTGCGCAATGACGCTTTCGAACCGGTTGATGAACCTCCTTTGAGGATGAGCGCCGGACGGAATGAACTCAAGTAGAAAGCCGAATAACCGCCGGTGAGCAATCCCACGATAAGGCATAGCCCAAGCGCTGTAGCGAATGTACGGAATGAATAATCTATGGTCAGATCTGCGCCTACCACATTGGAAAACCACGGTATGATGATTTCGGCCAATACGAATGCCAGCAGCATGGCTGCAAACGACCACAGCATGGATTCGGAGAGGAACTGCCACACTAATTCGCGTTTATAAGCGCCTTCGACCTTGCGTACGCCTACTTCGCGCGAACGGTTGGCGCTGCGGGCAATGGACAGGTTCACATAGTTGATGACAGCTATCACCAGTACAAACAAAGCCATGGTGAGGAAGATAAAGATGTAGCGCGGTTCGCCGAATTCGCCCGAAAGATTGGTATCCACTACATCCGGGTGAAGGTGGATATCGGTAAGCGGCTGAAACATCAACTTGCTCTTATTATCGGGTAGATGCTTGGTGAGGTAATTGGCCATGCGGGCGCGTGTAGCGTCGTCGAAAACAGCATTGGGCGCCATCTGCACAAAGGTTGTGTAATATCCCCGTCCCTTCCATGAGCGGCTGGCATTGCCATGTTGTGATGTCTTTTCGGCGTCCGTCAATACATCGAATTGTATGTGGGTGTTTTTGGGTATACGAACCACACCGGTGATAATATAAGGTGGATAGCTAAAGCGGTCGTCACCCCAAAGTCTGTACCGATTGTATATCGGTTGCCCCACAATATTATTGCTTGTACCGAAAATCTTTTGGGCAAAATCTTCAGATATCACTATAGGACGTTCGCCTTCAAATGCTGTTTCTGGCGAACCCTGGATAAATTCGAAAGTAAAAACCTCGAAAAATTGGTTGTTGGTTTCCCCACGTACCGCTGAATATGGTTGTTCGTTATAGACCATCACATCGGGAAAGCGAAGTACATTCAGATAGGTAGCATTCGCTATTTGGGGAAATTCTTCTGTCAATGCTTTCCCTAAGGGGGCAGGCACAGTAGCGTGTTTTACCCAATCTCCGTTGACGTTTTCGGTGGTCAAAACACGATATATTTCTTTACGGTGTACATGTGTACTTTCGTAATTATTTTCGTACTGTACCCACAACACAAACAGGAAACTACATGCTACGGCCAGCGCCAACCCGGTGAGGTTGATAGCCGAATATCCTTTATCTTTCACGAAGTTGCGGAGTGCAACCTTAAAATAATGCTCGAACATAACCTTTGAACTTTAAATCATAAAACTTGAGTAACCTGCTGGGTCTATCAGACCCGGTAGGTTTGTAACTTTAATAAGACCTGCCGGGTCTGATAAACCCAGCAGGTCGGTTTCGGTCACTAACGTACTACCATCACTAACATTTCATTCGGCCTCAAGACATCCGCTTGCGCTTTCAGTTTCGAAGCTGTTTCGGCAGGGATGTTTTTGACGTTGTTTTTCAATATTTCTTCGATTTGTCCCTTGGTGAACGATGCAATGACACCATCTCCCTGGGTATTGACGGCGTTCAACGGTAGAGGCAAACCGCCATCAATGTCATTTTCGATCAGCGCCTCTTCCGGATACTGGCTTTTCATGTCGATGACAGTGGCGTGGCCGGTTTGTTTGTCGAATAGCAGGCAATGAAAGGTTACTTCGCCTGCCTTGCGGCAATTGGGACAGTCGCGCCCTTCGGTAAAGATCAGTACCATCGAGTTTTTGAAGACAATCCATTTCCAAGGTATTAACTTCCCCTGTGTCCGGCTGCGTATTCCATCTTCCAAACCCACTCGTTGTACTCCAAGATTAAAACAATAAGCCGGGACAATCCGGTTGGCCGACTGTACCCGGAAGATCGTGTCGCAATAGGCTTGCCGGAAATATAATTTCCCGTCCGCACGGTAGAAAAATGACTTGTCTGAATTGGCAATGGCGCTTATTCTTTGACTTTCGTCACGCCGGACAAGGTTGGTAAACCTGCAAAGGGTGTCGCCCATTGCATTGAATGATGTTCCGACTACAGGGCACCCGGTTGTAAAAATAAATCGTGTCTGGTTGTCTAAAAATTTACCCATAGGGAGTTGTTGTGTCAGTTGCATTTCCACCGGTGAACCCGTTAAACTTCCTGATTCACCATAAATTTGTTTCCCTTCCGGATGAATTGGCGGTGACAAGCAGTTATATTGGCCTGCCCAGATCTTCCTTTCCTTGGCATAAGTCATTGCCAGGTAACATGTGCCATTGAAGATATCCCACAAACGCGCCCGTTTAGATTCAAAAAACTCAATCTCTATCTTTTTGAAATCACGTTCACCATCAAATTCCGAAAGTAACAGGTTGTGCACAAATGCGCCTTTGCTATCGAACAACCGGATACCCAGTTCATCGGATGTTACAAAATAGTCGCCAACCTTGTTTACTTGCGTGCTCGAGCCATGACTTCGCACCCTATTATCGCTATTGATTTGGATGCTGGTTTCCGAAAGGAAAAAATCCTTTTCGTCCGGCAATTTCAGTGTGATGTATTCCACCGACGATCCAAACTGGCTCAACTTGAGCGGTTGTTTGGCGCCGGTTTGTAAGCTGACTTTCAGTATTACCGGCGGTGAAGCGGGATCTACCGAACGGTTTTCGGTGAATTTAACGCCCACAGGTGGTACGTAACTAGTATCGGGTAAGGCTGCAGGCGGTGTCTCTGCTACAATTTGCACAGAGTCATTCGTCAATGTCAACAACTGATTTTCCGAAAGGTTGGGATTACGGCCGCTACAAGATATCAGTGACAAGTGACAGGTGACAATCAGTGACAAGTGACGGGTGACGAGTGACAAGACATTGATGCGGTTGGAAAAAACATTGGGCATTTGTTTGTTTTTGAATGGAGATACTGTTTATTCATAACGTAATGATTTAACTGGATTTTGCCGCGCCGATTTGTAGCACAGCCAACTGATGGTGATCATGGCCAATGCCATTACAATCAGCCCGGCTAAGAGGAAAATCCACCAACTGAGCGGCGTATGGTAAGCAAAGCCTTGTAGCCAGCGATTCATCAACAAGGCTGCGGGAGGAATGGCTATAACGAAGGCAATGACAATCCAGCGGATATATGTTTTGTTAAGCAACATCATGATGCTGGCGATGGACGCCCCGGAAATCTTGCGCAGTCCTATCTCTTTCGTCCTCCGTTCGGTACTGAAAGCGGTCAGACCCAGTATACCGAGGCACGAAATCAACAACGACAGGAACGTAAATACCAGGAAAAGCCGCCCAAGTTTATTTTCCGTTTGGTAAAGGGCAGCAATCTGGTCGTCGAAAAAACGGTATTCGAGAGACTTTCCCGGATTCATACGTTCAAATGTTTCTTTGATGAAGGCAACTGTTTCCTGCTGATTGCCGGGCGCCATTTTAATACTGATATTCACCAGCGCTTCGGGATTATAGGCCATGATCAACGGAACAACAGGTTCTTTCAACGGACGAAAATGGAAATCGCGTACTACGGCCACAATTTTCTGACCATTAATGGTTTTCCCTACAGGATTATCCGCGCCCATCATGCGGGCAGCCGATTCGTTAATCATCGCGCCGCCGCCTTTTCCCTGCCAGTAATCACCCCCCGAAGTTTTCAGCAATTCTCCATGTACCACCTGCAATCCGTAAGTTTTTGCAAAATCGCCGTCAATCATCGCCATATTCATGCGCACAGTATCTTCTGTAGTTTTACCCTCCCAGGTTACATTTTTCATTTCAAATGAAAAGGATTCGGGGGTTAACAAACTCATGCCGACAGCGAGCACATTCGGGTTTCGCGCAAGTTCCTGTTTAAATCCGTCAACACCATACCACAAACCGCATCGTGCGGTAATGATGTTTTTCCTGTCAATTCCCAGGTCTTTATTCGTGATATACGACAGTTGCCTAAAAACAACCAGTGTGCAGATGATCAGCCCGATGGAAAGAATAAACTGGACAACCACCAGGATTCGTATGAAGCCCGTTTTTCCGCCAATCATATTGCCTCCCTTGAAAATCAGCATCGGACTGAACGACGACAGATACAGAGTGGGATAACTACCTGATACCAAGCCGACGGTCAATAACGACACTGCCACAGTCATCCAGAATCGTACATCGGTGTAGTTGATGGCCATCTCTTTTTGGGTGAAACTGTTCAGAAAAGGCAGGCAAATTTCGGTGAGCACTAATCCCAAGAGCATTGCAATAAGTACCTGTATCAGGGTTTCGGAAAAAAACTGCCACACCAGTTCGTTTTTCCTGCCGCCATTTACCTTGCGCACGGCCACTTCCTTGATACGTTTGGTTGCCTGTGCAGTTGAGAGGGTCATGAAGTTGAACGCGCCCATCAATACAATAATAACAGCCAGGATGCTGAAAACAATGACATACTGCGTATTTCCAAGATTGTGGTCGTGCGGGTAAGTAAAATCGGTATGCAAATGAATATCCTTTAGCGCCTGGAATTGAAGCAGGTTCTTACCCCCTTCCTTGTCCACCAAATAACGGCTGAGGGATTCCTGTACCGGCTCGTTGAATACCGCCTTATCATCGAAACGGAGATAAACAGCACCCGAAGAGGCATATCCTTGGATATCCTTCTGTAATGCCACATCGAATGATATGTGCGTATTGTGTGGCAATTTTACCACTCCGCCGATGCGGTATTTTTTTTGCTTATCCGTCAGGGCATCCTCGTTCACCACGGTCATTTCGCGTCCCAAAGCTGACTCTTTTCCAAACAGTTTCCGGGCAAACTTTTCTGAAATGACAATGGATTGTTCGTCAATAAAGCCTGTTTCGGGGTTGCCTTCTACAAATGGATAACTGAAGAAAGTGAAAAAGTTTTTTTCCACAGTCGCTGGCCACGCATTGATATAACTTCCATTCCAAAGAAAATGAGCATAATCGTTGCTGCAATAAATGTAGGTATGGTCGGCTATCTGGGGGAATATTTTCTGCATTTTTTCACCAAGATGAGGTGAACTCCACGCACTTTTGGTAACATTATTTCCAAATTTTTCCAATTGGACCACCCTGTAAATGTGATTGCCATTCCGGTGAAAATCGTCATAATGCAATTCGTCATTCACCCACAGGTAAATGAGCAGTCCGGCAGCCAGCCCGATGGTGAAACCAAGCAGATTGATCGTGGTCAACCATGCGTTTCGGCGCATAAAACGCAGCGCAATAGTGATATAATGTGACAACATATTTAATTAGAAATCAGTTATTAGAATTACTTTACGATCATCAGGCAAAACCCGTCATCCGGCATATTGTCGTATACGGCCTGCATCTTATCGTTCTGGTATTCACCCGCGGCGATATAATCTTTCAGCTGTTCCTTGGAAAAGGTCATGTACATCTCGTCTTTATGATTCAGTCCCTGTGGCCAGAAAGGCATACCAACGGGTTCAAGGTCATTTTCCATCCTCGGGTTTCTCCTCTCCGATGTGGGATAATGTGCAAGCGTTTTCGCTGTTTTATCATATATCGCCCAGTGATCTTTCACTTTTCCCTGATTGCGGCGTCCCGGAAAATCGCGTCCCTCGGTATAACGTATAAAAATGAACCCCGGGGTTTCAACCAAGCTGCTAAAAACCAGTTTCCCTTCCAAATCCGAACCGGCCGCATGTTGATTAATGTCCGGTTTATATTCTCCCCAGCGCATCACATACGCAGGAACGAAGCGATTTGGCGGCATGATGCGAAAAATGGTGTCGTTATGGCCCTTTTGGAGCATCAGCCGGCCATTGATGCGGTAGATTTCCGAACTTTCACCGACCCTGGGAATAACAGTGCGATCAGGGCGATCATAATCATTGAATATGCACAGGGTATCCCCGTACAGGGAAATACTGCTTAGTGTACCGGCATTGAAGAAAGATTGATTGTCCATGAACAGGCATTGCATGAAACCTCCGTTTCCCCTTCTTTTGGGGTCCACCACTTGTACCTGATATTCGGGTTTTATGCTGTATTCAATTGATTGGGAGCTGAAAAGCATTTGTGCGTCCAGTTCTCCGATGTCAAAAACATTTATCCGCAGGTCCGTAACTCCTTCATTAATCGAAGGCCAGTTAATGAAGCGGCAGAGCAGTTTACCGTTCAACAGATCAATTTTACCCCACATGCTCCCTACAACCAAACGCTGTCCCAGTCCGTTATCCTCTATCTGATTCTTATACACAGTATACAAATACTGTCCTTCTGCAGAATAACAGAATAAACCTTGCAGCGTATTAATAAAGATATGTTTATCATCGGTTGCAATACCATAAATGTCTGAATACTTTGTATCCGGGGGCTGTTGCAGATAAATATATCGAACCGACGAAGCAATATCACTGAGCTTAAACAGCTTCTCATTCTTTAAATTTCCGGCAATATCAATGATTGCAGGAGGAGCGGCAGGATCAACCGACCTGATTTCGGCGTATTTAACGCCTGATGGAGGACGGTTGCCCATATTGCGCACTTCGCACCTTGGAAAAACACTGCTGTCGTTCATCAGTTCCCTTAACCGTTTTTCCGAAAGGTTCGGGTTGTTCCTGCTTTGGCAGGATGATAATGACGGGAAACAAATAATCAGCGGCAGGATAATCAGGGATAAGTGACGGGTGACAATCAGTGACAGGTGACGGGTGACAAGTGACAAGACTTTTAACATCGGATCAATTTTAATTGGTTCTTTTTTACAATAACACTTCCTGTTTTGCTTCCACTCTAAGTTTGTAAAGCACGGTATACCGTAGCTCCCCTTTGGGGTCGGGGGCTTTAACTATACATAAACACCTGGCCGTCGAGCATCCGTATGGTGCGGTGCGCTTCGCGGGCATTTTCTTCGGAGTGGGTCACCATCACGATGGTAGTGCCTTCGGCGTTGAGTTCCTTGAGGAGGCTCATCACTTCCTGTCCGTTTTTCGAGTCTAAGTTACCGGTGGGCTCATCGGCAAGGATCAGTTGCGGATTGGCGACTACGGCTCGGGCAATGGCTACACGTTGCTGCTGACCGCCGGAGAGTTGCTGCGGGAAATGTTTTGCCCGGTGACTGATCTGCATGCGGGCCAAGGCTTCTTCCACCTTGCGGCGACGTTCCTCTTTCGAGATGCGCATGTAGAGCAGCGGCAGTTCAATGTTTTCGAATACCGTCAACTCGTCGATCAGGTTGAAACTCTGGAACACAAACCCGATATGTCCCTTGCGCTGGGTGGTACGCTGGTTCTCGTTCATGCTTTCCACAGCAGTGCTGTTGAGGCTGTAGTGCCCACCGGTGGGATTGTCGAGCAACCCGAGGATGTTCAGCAGGGTGGACTTGCCACAACCCGACGGCCCCATGATGGCGACAAACTCGCCTGCCAGCACTTCGATATCCACTTCCTTCAGGGCAGTGGTTTCTACTTCGGTGGTACGGAATACTTTGGTTAATTTTTCTGTCTTGATCATGATATTTTTGATTTTTGATTGATGATTCATAGTGATCAGAACCCTCCTTCTATGGTTACTGAAACACTCCTTCTATAGTGACTGAAACACTCCTTCTATGGTGACTGAAACACTCGTTCTATAGTGACTAAAAAATCGGATATACATTATTACAGAACACGGGGAAACCCCACTCCTCCCTCTCTCATTAGTTTTTACCTCTTACCTCTCTTCATTCTATTTTTAACTCGTTTGCATCACCGAAATAGTCATATCCCGATATAATCACCCGGTCACCCGGAGTAAGACCTTCCAGCACTTCGTAGTGTGCCGGATTCTGCCGTCCCAACACGATGTACTGCTTATAGGCACGCCGTCCCGCCGGATCAAGCCTGAAAACCCACTGGCCGCCGGTGCTTTGGAAGAAAGTGCCACGCGGGATGATGATTTTGTTTTCCGGCTGGCTCAACTCAATCTGTATGCGGAAGCTTTTGCCGAGGTTTAAGTTTTCGGGCGGTTCATCGGCAAACAGGAAGTCGGCGTCAAACTTGTTGTCCTTGATTTCGGGGCTCGTGCGGTTCACCCGTAACCCGTAGCGGCGGTTCTGGTACATGAAATAAGCGTTCAATCCCGATGTGATACGGTCGACATAATACTCACTGATCTTGCTGTTCAGCTTAAAACGGGTAATTACTTTCACCTCTCCAATGTTTTGTCCCCGGCCGATCTGTTCTCCGATTTCCACCCGTTGCGAAAGACTTAGTTGTCCGTCAATCGGTGCACGTACTTCCAACTGCGCCAACCGTTCGCGACTGTTTTCGAACTTCTTCACCTGACGTTGCAAATCGTTTTTCAATAGTTCAATACGTATCTCACGGGTGATGGAGTCGTTGCGTAGTTCCTGCATGGTGAGTTGGTTGCGGGCGACAATATATTCGTACTCGTCACGGGCAATCTCAAAACGCGATTTAGTCATCACGCCCATCTTATATTCCTGCTCGTCAAGATTGAACTTTTTCCGTGCATTATCTGCTTCAAACCGCGCTTGTAACAGTTGTTTACGAAGGTTTATATTCGACTGTTCCATTTCGATGATCTTCTCACGGTAATTGATCCGTTGTTTTTCCAGGTCGGCGCTTTCTTCATCAATTTGCCGCCGCAGGGTAGGGTTATCCAGACGCATGATCACATCATCGGCCTTCACTGCTGCTCCTTCTTCTACCAATACCTCTTTCACGGTACCGTCTTCCAGTGCATTGATCTTCACTATGCTGATCGGCTGTACGATTCCTTCTACATCCAGATATTCGAGGAATGAGGCCTCTTCCACAGTGGCAATACTCAGTTTGGCGGCTTCCACACGGAGGGTTTTACCGAAATCGGCGGCAAATAACAGGTACGACAATAGAAATACTACTGCCGCGCCAATCCCGATCCATTTCAGGTTGCGCCGCAGCCACGGTTTCTTTTCTATTGTCCGGTCCATTAGATCTGTATGCATATGGCTGAATTTTCTACAATTTGTTAGCCATTATGCAAACACAATACCAATATCACAACGTAATAAAAATCAGATGGTTGATAAATGAACCAATACAAAAACTGTCGGGAAATCCAACACGTATGATGGATTTCCCGACAGTTGATAGGTGCAATATTATCTTGACCTGCTGGGTTTTCTGGATTCGGCAAGTAAGGATAACTTATTCTTTCATCATCTCTGCAAAATTTTCGTAAAAGCGGATCACACTTTCAATCCCATTGAAAAGGTTGGCTAATGGAAAATTTTCATTGGGTGAATGGATGGCATCGCTGTCCAAACCAAAACCCATCAAAATGGATTTAATGCCCAATACTTTTTCAAAAGTGGCAATCACAGGGATACTCCCGCCGCTATATACGGGAACCGGGCGTTTGCCGAATGTCGTTTCCAGCGCTTTGGCAGCAGCCTGGTATGCCACCGATCCTGTGGGGGACACATAAGCCTGCCCGCCGTGCAGGTTGGTTACTTTTACTTTCACACATTTGGGCGCCATAGTAAGGAAATGCTCCGTAAACAAGCGGGCGATTTTTTCATGATCCTGGTTGGGAACTAACCGCATGGATATTTTTGCGTGTGCTTTTGACGGGATTACAGTTTTCGTCCCTTCGCCGGTGTAACCACCCCAGATACCACATACATCGAGGGTGGGTCTGATGCCTGTGCGTTCGAGGGTGGTATAACCTTCTTCGCCGCATATTTCTTCAATGTCGAGCGATTGTTTGTATTTTCCGAGATCGAACGGCGCCTTGTTAAGTTCGGCACGCTCAGCTTCACCCAACACAGTTACATCATCGTAAAACCCTTTAACGGTGATACGTCCATTCTCGTCGTGTAACGAGGCAATCATTTGCGTCAGGACATTGATCGGGTTGGCTACCGCACCGCCGAAAATCCCCGAATGCAGGTCACGGTTGGCGCCTGTGACTTCCACTTCGAGATAAGCAATACCACGCAACCCGCAGGTAATCGAAGGTGTATCCGACTCAATCATCATCGTATCCGACACCAGGATCACATCAGCCTTCAACAGTTCTTTCTTTTCTACGCACCAAGCCGCCAACGCCGCCGATCCGACTTCCTCTTCGCCCTCGATCATGAACTTTACATTGCAGGATAATGCATTGTTTTGCACCAAATATTCAAAAGCCTTGGCATGAATAAAACTTTGTCCCTTGTCATCGTCGGCGCCACGGGCATAGATCTTCCCATCACGTATTTCGGGTTCAAAAGGCTGGCTGTTCCACAAATCGACCGGATCGACAGGCATCACATCGTAATGCCCGTACACCAGCACTGTGGGCAGGCCGGGAGCAACTATTTTCTCGCCATACACTACGGGATTACCAGTAGTCGACATCACTTCGGCCTTGTCGGCACCGGCTTTCAGGAGGATTTGCGCCCAGTATTCTGCAGCCCTGACCATGTCGGGCTTATGCTTTTCTTCTGAACTGATCGAGGGAATACGAATCAACCCGAACAATTCGTCTAAAAAGCGTTGCCGGTTTATTTCGATGTATTGTTTGATATGTTGCATGATGATTTGATTTTAAATATACAATATAGATGTGGTAAAAATACAAAAAAATAAATGAATATCGGTTTTGATGCCAAAAGATGTCTCCATTCCGCATGCTGCGCGTGGAGACATCTTTTGGTATTTGGTATATCTTTCATTTTCTTAACTAAACGACATTGAATCGCTACTCCACCTTCACCTTAACACCCTCGCTATGTGCATTGAATTCCGGTGCATACATACACTGGAAAGTGGTGATGCCATTCGAGAACTGCCCGGCATGTGTCACGCGCAGTTCGTATTCGAACACATAAGTGCCTTTCCGCAGGTAAGGGATGAAGAAATTGGTTGAGGCGTCTTTGATGTTCTCGTAATACCAAAGACCTTGCTGGCAACGGTAGCCCGAAATGGCTTTTATCGGCTCCAGGCCCGCTGCCCGCGTATCTTTCAGATGGACAAATTCATAATCGCGGTCGGCACGCAGTTCCATCCGAACAGTTATCACATCACCCACTTTCGGTATGTTCTGTTCGTTCAGCAGCAACAGTTCAGCGCCACTGCCAGTGATCTGTTTCAGGAGCAATTGCTTGTTCATCCGCAAGTTGGTTTCAGTGCCGGTGATCTTGTCTAACTGCTCGAAATACTGCCAGTACATGCCGCCCCATGCAATGCCGTTCGTGTTGGGGTTACGTACTTCCAGCACGGCCATGTCTTTTTGTATATCGCTACCACTCCACGAAGTTTTCACATAACCTGTTCCGGGTTCGGGACGTATCTCATCACGGGCAACCGAAGCAAGCGGTTTACCGCCTATCTTCACATCCAGCGTATGGTCTTCGTCCAAGAGGTTGCCACCTGTCATCAGCAGGGCGTAACAGGCTTCGGCGGTGGCTTTAGTGGTGCGCCAATCGTTGGTTTGCTTGTTGCGCAGCAGCCATATCTTCATCTCTTCCACCGATGTCTTGTCGTCGGCTACCTCATTAAAAGCTTCTATCAGCATGGCTTGTGTTTCGATAGGCGCCTGGTGCCAGAAATACCCGGCTGTGTTATCCTTCCAGTACATGCCCATTTCTTCTGAATGAAGGGCACGTTCCTTCAACGAACGGATGATATCGGCGGCTGTTTCCTTATCGTCGTAACGGTTCAGCACCAAAGCTGCCATGGCCTGGCTATAGAGATTGAAGTTCATCCAATACCTGGCTGCCTGCTTACGGTAATATTCAAAAGCCTCACGTTGCGCTTCGTTTTTCGGCTGATAATTGCTAAAACTACATGCATACAAGTAATGGAGTTGTGTGGGTGTGATGTGTTGTTTACCAAAATCTATATGATTTGTTTTCAGTAATGCATCATAATCCTCCCTGATACAACCATCCAGATAGGAAAATCCCTGGCCGGTGATACTCTTGGCAGGCCTTGCAAATTCTTCATCCAAGGCATTAAGCTTTTGAAGATGCCCAATGCCGGCTATAATGTGCTGGGTGATGAACCGGCTGGCCGGCAACCCGTCGAACCACGGGAAACCACCGTTAGCCAATACCATTTTCTGCAACTTGTCGAAAGCGCGTTGCTGTTCGCTGCCCATCCGATTGAGGTCAAACAGTAACCCGACACGTTTCTTGCGTTCGGTTTCACTTGTGGCTTGCATCACCCAGGGTGTTTCTTCCAGCATTACCTGCTTGAGTTCCTGGTTCTTTTCGAGGTTCGACAACAAGGTTTCTTTTTGTTCGGGAAATGCCCGCCACTGATCGAACATCTGTTTAACGCGTGGTGAACTGTTGGCAATGGTTGCCGCCAGCGAGTTGGCATAGAAACAGGTGAATACCTGTTCGGTGCATTCGTATGGATTTTCCATCATGTAAGGTATGGCCTGTACGGCATACCATGCCGGGTTCGATGTAAATTCGAGCGTCAGCCGGTGATTGCGCAGGGTATTCGACTGGCTTTCTTTCAGCCGCTTAAACGTAAATTCCTTCTGTGCGCCGCCACGTACACTGAAAGGCATGGTCTCGGTGATTAACATGGAATTAGTGAGCACCGGCACGGTTTTCTCTTCGCCATCGGTGTGACTGCCGGCCTGTGCGGTTATCTTGTAGGTGATGGCCTGTATACCCGCGGGAATGGCCAACGTCCACTTCAAGCCTGTGTTCTCGCCTGTTTTTACGCTAAAATCCTGCGTCTGCGGTGAACGAATGATTTGTGCATCCACAGGCTGCATGTTTGTGGCGTCGTACAGGCGCAACATAGCCTGGCCTGTAAGATCGCTTTGGGTGATGTTGTTTACCTTGGCAGTAAGCTCGATGACGTCGCTTTCGCGGAAGAAACGCGGCGCATTGGCGCTGATGGCTACCTGCTTTTGTGTGATGAGTTCGTTGGTGACACTACCGGCCTTGAAATCCTTGGTGTGTGCAAATCCCATCATTTTCCAGCGTGTCAATGCTTCGGGTATGGTGAATTCGATGGTAATCCCACCGTTTTCGTCGGTGCGCAACTGAGGATAGAAAAATGCCGTTTCGTTAAAGTTCCGGCGGGTGGTGACTTCGGTAATCGCTTTCTGTTGACCCGGACCAATACCCCTGACCCAGAATTCCTCCAGTGGCTTTTGTGGTGTTTCACTTTGATATGAAATCAATCCGGCAATTCTTCCACCCAAAGCATCGGCAAGACTGGAGGTTGGCACGCGAAGGTTGCTGGCGTCAACGGGAGTGACCGCTCCTACCATCGACACCTTCCTTTGCGTTCCAAATCCTACCACTGTTACCTCATCAGCGTGATCGTTCCTTTGGGGAAGTGTCGGATACACCATTTGGGAAAAAAACGGTTGTGCCATTTGGGGAAACAATGGATGGAAAATTTTTGCTGTAACATTTTCCCTGTAAAGGTAAGTTGAAGCCCTCAAGGACGGAAATGCCGGCATTTGCCAACGCGCCGGATAAAAATTACGCGCCGGATAAAAAGGATTAGTGTTAACCCACGAGTGCGGAGACAATGCATCCAAAGATGCATCATAAAGGGTGGCAATCATTTCAGCCATTTTCTTTTCACCTTGTTTGTTTTTGACAGTGAGTGTCCATTTCTCTTTTCCGCCCGGTTCCAGTTGATTACGGAAAGAGGTAAACTTGATATCTAATTGCTGATCGGTCAAGGGCACTTCAACCCGCACCGATTTTGTGTACAGACGTTGGTTTTGCGTCATCAGAAAGTTTACGGAAAATCCCCCGCGGTATTTCTCTTTCACAGGAATGACAAGCCGTTGGGGAGTCGTGCCCACCACCATGTTCTTTCGTTCGACAACGCTTGTCCCCAATAATATTTCGTAGTAAACAAACGATTTTTTGTTACCGCCGGCTACCCAAAATTCGGCATTTTCGCCCGGTTCACCTTTATCTTTAACAATCGTCAACCAATCGTTCATATTGGTGATCGGTGTGCTTTTCCCGACAGACGATCCTGCCAATTGAATGAACATCCGGTTCTCCACTTCAACACCGTCGGTATTCCGTGCTTTTATATCTAATTGATACCATCCTGCATCGGCCGTTTTCAAAGCGGGAAGTTGTATCTTTTTGTCCTGAGCCGTATTGATTTTCGTGCCGGATAACTGCCGGACAATAGGATATTTTTCAGGATTGTCTTCATCATCATAAGCATCCAGCGGGAAATATTTCTCAAATTCAGTCCGGGAAATAGAGAATGTGTCGGGCGTAGACCACAAGCGATTGCGTAATATCCTCGAAGGGCTTTTCAATGCCGACAACGTAACGGAAACCTCAGCCGGAGTGAAATCACCATTTAGATTAGTCGTCATCACGTCGAAATCAAGTATGTCGCGACGGATTATTTTTTCCGGGATGCTTGTTTCCAACAGTAAAGGTTTGTTGCTGATTTTCACGGCTTGCGTTGCACTGCGCGTTTCCCCGTTCACATCGGTTACATCGGCAGTCACTGTATAATTGTAAATCCGGTCGTCGTTTCGGATATCATCCGCTTCAGCTTTGAAAGCGATCGTGAACGAACCATCGCTTTTGGTAATAGCTGTTCCCGAAGCGATCTCACGTTGAGGGCTTATTGTTCCCGGTATCCACCACCATGTGTGGCGCGGTTGTTCGCTGCGTACCACGCGGTAGCTCAGTCGTGCATGGTCGACGGCATATTCAGCCAACGCCTTGGCCTTGCCACTGATGTGTACGGAATCATTCAACCGGTAGTTTTTGTCAACCGGTTGGTAGACTACCTCAAAAGTCGGACGCTTGTATTCTTCCACACGGAAGAAAGTGGAAATATCCCGCCCGTCCATCTTGAAAACCAACAACATAACCCCATTGAGGGTTCCTTGCGGAATGGTAAAGCTTCCTTGCACCGTACCAAAATCATTGGTTGTCAGCTCTTGTGATGAAATCACTTTCCCATTCATATTTTTGAACTCGACGATGAGCGGGAATTTGATGACGAGTTGTTGTTGATCGAAACACAATGCTTTGTAGTATACCGTCTGTCCGGGCCGATATATCGACCGGTCGGTAAAAAAGACTATCTGGCGTGTCGGTGACGTGCTTTTCTCCGGGACATAAGCAAACTCGCTGTAAAATAGAAACCGATCATTTCCACGCGAAGCGATCATCTCGATATATGTAGTCATATTACGCTCTTGCGAAATATATGTCATACCGTGTTCATCGGTAGTATAGCTGCCAATGAGTGCCATGGTATTGGCGTTCCATCCGCGATGATAGTCTATCTTTCCGTTTTTGACCGGTTCACCTGTCTTACCATCATTGAGACGCATCTGTATCGCCTGCTGGCCAGCCTTTTGTGTTTGGCCTTCCAATAATTCATTGCCATTGAGATTTACAACAATGCTTAGCGGTGACACCTGGCACAGGACACCTGCTGTCAGGCGACCATCATGTTTTTTGAATTCCTTTTGGGACAAGTCTGGAACGTCGGACGCAAAAATGGCATATACGCCCTGCGGAAAACCGTCGATTTTAATTTCAGTAGAATATTGTTGGTAATCAGGCTGTGATAGCAAGTCGACGGTTTGCGTCCTGTAAAGCGTGGATTGCTCCGGGCTGAAACCCGTAAGCGACTGTCGGTGATATTTGATTGCTTCTTCATCACTTAGCCGGTAGATATAAAGATATAGTTGATCTATATTCCGGTAAGAGACGTGTGCTAAGATTGGGGCACCGGGATATTGCAGGTAGTCCAACTTCAGTATTGCCGAAGGATTCTTAATTTCATCCTGCAATTCTTTTGCAAAGTCTGTTAACTGCGCATCATTCGAAACAACAATCTGTTCACAAAGCATATACGCCTTTTTATACATTGACCGTAGCCTGTTGTCTTTCTTTTCGCGCCAATTTGCCGCTTGCGCCTTATTCAACACTGCCAACGCATACATTGGAATATATTTTTCCGTATATGGTTCATATCGGGCAATTAATGCTTTCAGTGCATTCTCATACATCAAGTCGTTATCGGCATAACGTCCGTTGGCATGCACATACCGCAATCTCTCAACATCGATATTGGCAAGCGCCTGTCGGTTAACAGTGTTATCGGGTTGTTGCAGGCGGAACCGGAGAAGCTTCTGATACATGGAAATAACTTGATATTCGGCTGACAGCGTATCTGTTGTGGAAATTGAATATCCGGCAAAGGTTGCCGCATCTGCGAAATATGCGGGTTGATTCAACAGGAATGCTTGTTGAGGAAGCGCCACGGATAATTTACTGCTGTACGATTGAATGACCTTTGTTACCAGGAAATCGTACAATGTGGGGAGAAGAACCGGTTTCTGTTCTTCCTGACCGACAGCGTAAGCCACGATCTCATTATAATCATCTATAGGTGTTTCCTGTAGTATTTTCGCATCCAGTATCGACAATCGGTAGTATTTGACCGCTTCTTCGAGTAGCCGGCCAATATCCCAAGTATCCAGATTGTTGCCGGCAGCCTCGGTGTACGTCTGCTGCTTGATTTTCCATTGGTTTTGCAGGCAGTAAGACTTGTATACATCGGCCATGAGCGAATAGACGATTGACCTGGCCGGTTGCGGCAGCCGTACGGCATCCTGTTTCAGGGAGTCGAGCAGCGAGGTGGCGGTATTTTCCTGTACCCGTCCTTGGTAATCCATCCGACAGATAATGGCTTTGATAGCCTGTCCGTATTCTTTTTCATCTAACGCAGCCCGGTATACTTTCTGTGCCTCTTCCAACACCGACTGCGATAATCTTTTCCCTTTTAATTCATCAATCTTTTTCCACTGTGCCTGGTAATCCATCTTGCCGGGCTGGGCTATTGCTGCAACACAACACACAATAGCTACAAATGAAACTATGAACGTGCGTACCATAATGTGATCTTTTATCTTGTATAAGATAATGATTGTTTATGAATAGATGCGCAAGATGTTAAAATTCAAACTTAACGATCAGTTACCGCTCCTATAGAAAAGTGAAACGATGCAAAGCAGTACAATGGCGCCTACGGTGGACATCACCAGATTCCCGACAATACTGCCTTCGTTGGTGCTGATGCCCATAACGCCAAACAACCAACCGCCCAGCACACCGCCAATGATTCCCACAATCAGGTTAACGAAAAAGCCGAATCCTTTTCCTTTCGTGATTCTACCGGCTACAAATCCGGCTACAATACCTATGATAATATACCAAAAAAATCCCATATCGCTTTAATTTATATGATCATACAAATGTAAATCCATTTTCATAATTTTCAAAAATTATTACTGTATCGGATGTACTTATACCTTGCACGGTCAAGTTTTACCTCACCATAGACGTTTTCTTCTCAGCCGTTTCTGAAATGTATAAGTTTTTGGACAAATAATTTTCTATTTTTGTAGTTTTGTGGATAACATTATCTTTAATAATCAATGGCTTTTAACATATTATTTCGGAAGGAATACCGTACAAATATCAGGCTTACCTTACATTTAAAAACCACACAACATGACAAGGACTTACTTTTTGTTTTGTTTTCTAATCGTACTTTGCTTTGGTCGATCGGCTTATTCGCAAGTCTATCCAAAGGTTATACTTCCCGGCGATTATCCTGATCCGACGATTGTTCGCGATGGGGTGGATTATTATATGACGCACTCCCCCTTTTATTATATGCCGGGATTCTTGGTTTGGCATTCACAGGATTTGATCAACTGGCAACCTGTAAGCCGTATTGTGCCTAAATACGAAGGCTCGGCTTATGCACCCGAGCTGACGAAACACAACGGGCGGTTTTACCTGTATTTTCCTTCAAACGGGACAAACTATGTGGTATGGGCCGACAATATCCGTGGCCACTGGAGCGATCCGATAGATTTGAAGATTGCTGGTATTGACCCCGGCCATGTAGTGGGCGAGGACGGCAAACGTTATCTTTATGTGAATGACGGCCGCATGGTACAAATTTCGGATGATGGACTATCACGCGTTGGCGGGGAATTGAAGAAAGTATATCATGGTTGGGATTTCCCCAGCCATTGGAAAACCGAAGGTAAGTGGCTCGAATCCCCCAAATTCATCAAAAAGGGCGAATATTATTACCAGGTATCTGCAGAGGGTGGCACGGCAGGTCCTTCCACCAGCCACATGATCGTGGTTGCACGATCGAAAAGCGTACATGGTCCTTGGGAAAACTCGCCTTACAATCCTATCGTACACACCTACAGCGAAAAAGACAACTGGTGGTCGAAAGGGCACGGCACGGTGATTGACGATGTAAACGGAAACTGGTGGATAGTATACCATGCTTACGCCAACGGCTATTACACCTTAGGACGGCAAACCCTGCTGGAGCCTGTTGAGTGGACTTCCGACGGATGGTTAAAGACCAAACCTAAAGCGGAACTTGTCTTACCTCAAAAGGAGATCAAGTGTGGCATGGTATTGTCGGACGATTTTTCATCCAAAGAGCTTGGATTGCAATGGACTTTCTGGAGAGAATATTCGCCGGAAAAGACGAAAACAGGCAGTAACCAATTGGAGCTCGAAGCCAAAGGAACAACACCGGCGGATGCCCGCAAACTGCTGACTACCGTAACCAATAAAACATACGAAGTGGAAGTAGAAGTAAATGTTGGAAAAGGGAACAACGCCGGGCTTATGCTTTTCTACAACGAAAAAGCGTATGCAGGGATACTGTCTGATGGCAAACAATTTACGATTTATAAAAATGCAGAAAACAGCCCGGAAGTTATCCCGAGTAAACTTGGCAGGAAATTCATCCTGAAAATACTGAACCGAGGCAATAAATGTACCTTTTCGGCAAGCAACGATGGGAAAAATTGGACCATCCTGACACAAAATACCGATGTCTCATTCATGCATCACAACAAATATAAGGGCTTCTATGCATTACGTGTGGCGCTTGTATCGGCCGGAAAAGGGAAAGCGCAATTCTCCCGGTTTCGCTACAAAAATGCTGTTCCACAGGAAGAAGACATGAGCGCTTACCTGATGGTGTTCCACAAGGATGATACGCATAGCTTGCACATGGCCGTGAGCGATGACGGATATACTTTCACAGCTTTGAATGGCGGAAAACCTGTGATTGCAGGAGATACCATTGCCGACCAGAAGGGTATCCGCGATCCGCACATCTACCGTGGTCCTGACGGCGCTTTCTACTTGGCGATGACCGATCTGCATATTTATGCCAAACAAGCCGGATACCGAAATACGGAATGGGAACGCGACGGATACGGCTGGGGAAACAACCGCGGATTAGTTTTGATGAAATCGTGGGACTTGATCAACTGGACACGGGCCAATGTCCGGTTCAATGAGTTTTCTGCCCGGTTCAAAGAAATTGGTTGTGCCTGGGCGCCTGAAACCACCTATGATGAGGAGGCCGGAAAACTGATGATTTACTTTACGATGCGCTACCATACCGAAGCAAGCAAATTATACTATGCTTATGTCAACGAAGATTTCAACCGCTTGGAGTCTATGCCGGAAGTGTTATTCGAATATCCGGACGAGAAAGTTACTGCGCTGGATGCCGATATAACCAAAATAGGCGGTCAATATCGCATGTTCTATGTATCGCACGACGGAGAAGCGGGTATCAAACAAGCCGTTTCGGATAAGATCAATGGCGGTTACCTTTTCGATCCACGCTGGTACGACCCCGAACCCAAAGCCTGTGAAGCGCCTAATGTCTGGAAACGCATCGGTGAAGACAAATGGGTGCTGATGTATGATTGTTACGGACAATCGAAGCATAATTTCGGATTCAGTGAAACTTCGGATTTTGTGAATTTCAAGAACCTGGGGCATTTCAACGAAGGGGTGATGAAAACAATCAATTTCGAATCGCCCAAACATGGAGTGATCATCCATTTGACCAAAGAAGAAGCAGACAGGTTAAAAACCTATTGGGTTACTGATACCTCCAGTAGACAATAAAATCGGTAATCATGTTTTTATTTAATAAAAATCATAATATCTTTGATTCCGAAAAAATGCCTTGCAAATATTAGCATCATGAAATTAAAATCATCTATCCTGTTATTGATATTACTTTTATCGGTATTTACCCTAACCAATGCACAACCGATAGCGACAAACGTTGCTGAAAAGGACTGTATCGCATATTTATTTGCCTATTTCACAGGCAATAAAGTTGATGAAGAGCAAATCCATTTCGCTATAAGCGCTGACGGCTATCACTACCTTGCATTGAACAACAATAAGCCGGTCATCGATTCGAAAAACATCAGCGAAACGGGCGGGGTGCGCGATCCACATATCCTGCGAAGCGAGGACGGCAAAACCTTTTATATGGTGGTTACCGACATGACTTCCTCAAAAGGATGGGATTCTAACCGCGGAATGGTGCTTCTGAAATCGAACGATCTGGTTAACTGGACTTCTTCGGCGATCAATATACAGAAAAAATATCCCGGACAGGAAGATTTGCTCCGGGTATGGGCACCGCAAACCATCTACGACCCGAATGCCGGGAAATACATGGTGTATTGGTCGATGCAGCACGGGAAGGATAATCCAGACATCATTTACTATGCTTATGCGAACGATGAGTTTACCGACCTGGAAGGTGAACCGAAGCAATTATTTTTCCCGAAAAACGGCAAATCGTGTATCGATGGCGATATCATTTTCAAAAATGGCATTTTCCACATGTTTTATAAAACCGAAGGCCACGGAAACGGTATCAAGAAAGCGATGACCGACAATCTTACTTCGGGTTGCTGGATCGAACAATTCGGCTACAAACAGCAAACCCGCGATGCCGTTGAAGGTTCATGCGTGTTCAAGCTGATTAACGAGGATAAATACATCCTGCTTTACGATGTTTACACAAAAGGGAAATACCAGTTTTGCGAAAGCATCGACTTGGATAATTTCAAACTGATTGATCACGAAATCAGCATGAATTTCCATCCGCGACACGGTACTGTTATTCCAATCACACGTAACGAATTGAAGGCCATCATCGGCAAATGGGGTATGCCCGAAGGTTTTCCGGCTATAGCCGAAACGAAAAACCCGGTATTGACAGGTTATTTTGCCGATCCTGAAATACTTTATTCCGAAAAAACAGGAAAGTACTATATCTATCCAACGAGCGACGGGTTCCAGGGTTGGGGCGGTTATTTTTTCAAAACTTTCTCCTCAACAGATTTGAAAGAATGGAAAGACGAAGGTGTCATTTTAAACCATAAAACCGATGTTTCGTGGGCAAACGGTAACGCCTGGGCGCCTTGCATCATCGAAAAGAAAACCGGAAAAGACAAGTATAAATATTACTACTATTTCAGTGGCGGCCAGGATGGCGGTGAGAAGAAAATCGGTGTTGCCGTAGCCGATGATCCCACAGGACCATTCGTTGATTCGGGCAAACCGTTGATTGACTTCCGTCCCGAAGGCGTAAAAGGTGGTCAGCAAATTGATCCCGATGTGTTTTTCGATCCGGTAAGCAAAAAGGATTATATCTACTGGGGTAATGGATATATGGCAGGTGTTGAGTTAAATAAAGATATGGTGTCGGTCAAAAAAAACACCATCAAAGTGATGACTCCGGATAGGACTTTCCGCGAAGCTGTGTATGTTTTCTATCGTAACGGCCTGTATTATTTCCTTTGGTCGGAAGACGACACCGGAAGCGTGAATTATAAAGTGCGTTACGCTACGGCAAAATCGCCACTCGGCCCGCTGACCATTCCTTCTGACAATATTGTCATCATGAAAGACGAAGCAAACGGAATTTACGGGACAGGGCATAACTCGGTGCTGCAAGTTCCCGGAAAAGACGAGTGGTATATTGTTTACCATCGCATCTCCCGTCCGAATGGCGTAAAAATGCCTTACCCAGGTATTTACCGCGAAGTATGTATCGATAAAATGGAATTTAATAAAGATGGAAGTATCAAAAGGGTAATGCCATCATTGTAAAGCCCCCGACCCCTAAGGGGAGTTACAGTAAGCCATTCTAATGAACCTTTAAATCTAAAGTGGAATTGGGTGTCGGATTTTTTGAAGCAGCGTTCGGCGTAGTCTCCAGACTATGCCGAACAACGAGTTACAGTAAGTCATTCTAATAAACCTTTATATATGAAAGTAAAAAGTTCTAAGGCCCTTGTATACAATAGTTCCCCTTTGGGGTTAGGGGCTATTTACCTTTTAGCGGGCATTCTGTTATTGACATCCTGCACACCCCAAAAGGGAAAAGAAACGTTTGAAATCGGGAACAAAACATTCCTGCTGAACGGGAAACCATTTGTGGTGAAAGCTGCTGAAATGCATTATCCTCGCATTCCCCGGGAATATTGGGAACATCGCATCAAGATGTGCAAAGCGTTGGGGATGAATACCATTTGTTTGTATGTATTTTGGAATATTCACGAGCCTCAGGAAGGAAAATTCGATTTTACAGGAAACAGTGATGTTGCAGCATTCTGTAAACTGGCGCAAAAACAAGGAATGTATGTGATTGTGCGTCCAGGCCCTTATGTCTGCGCTGAGTGGGAAATGGGCGGACTTCCTTGGTGGCTGTTGAAGAAAAAGGATATCAAGTTACGGAAACAGGATCCGTATTTCATGGAACGGGTACGTTTGTTCATGACCGAAGTTGGCAAACAACTGAAGGATCTGCAATTGGTCAATGGTGGAAACATACTGATGGTGCAGGTGGAAAACGAATACGGCGCTTACGGAACCGATAAACCGTATGTTGCCGAAATCCGCGACATCGTGAAGGCTTCGGGATTTGATCAAGCGCCATTGTTCCAGTGCGACTGGAGTTCAAACTTCCAGAACAATGCTTTGGATGATTTGCTTTGGACAATTAATTTTGGTACAGGTGCCAACATCGAAGAACAATTTAACCGGCTAAAGGAATTGCGTCCTGAAACCCCGTTGATGTGCAGTGAATTCTGGTCGGGTTGGTTCGACCACTGGGGCGCCAAGCACGAAACCCGGAGCGCCGATGCATTGGTGGCCGGCATGAAGGAAATGCTGGATAAAAACATTTCTTTCAGCTTGTATATGACACACGGCGGAACAAGTTTCGGGCACTGGGCAGGCGCTAATTTCCCGGGATATGTTCCCGACTGTACTTCCTACGATTATGATGCCCCTATCAACGAATCGGGACAAACGACTCCGAAATATTTCAAGGTACAGGATTTGCTGAAGAATTATCTTCCCGAAGGCAATACCTTACCCGCTGTTCCGGACTCGATACCTACCATCAGCATTCCGGTTATTACCTTTACCGAGACAGCAATGTTGTTTAATAATCTGCCTGAACCGAAAACAAGCGAGCATATCCAGTCGATGGAATTTTTCGACCAGGGATGGGGAAGCATGCTTTATCGTACTACATTGCAAAAGTCGGATGCGCGGCAATTCATCAAAGTAACGGAAGCGCACGACTGGGCGCAGATTTTTATTGATGGCGAAAAGATAGGAACATTGAACCGTTTGAAAGGAGAAGCTTCCTTGTCACTCCCTCCGGTGAAAGAAGATGCCGTACTTGACATTCTTGTTGAAGCAATGGGACGCCGGAATTTTGGCGCCGGCGTGCTTGACTATAAAGGTATCACTGAAAAAGTAGAAATCATCAATGAACAGGGTGCAACCGAACTAAAAAACTGGCAAGTTTATAATTTTCCTGTTGATCACTCGTTTGCTCAAAGTATGAAATATCAGAAGTCGGCCGGGACTCATGCCGGGCCGGCTTATTACCGTGCTTTTTTCGATTTGGATAAAACCGGGGATACCTTTTTAGATATGACCAACTGGAAGAAAGGTATGGTATATGTCAATGGGCACAATATTGGCCGTTTCTGGGAAATCGGGCCACAGCAAACTTTGTATATGCCGGGATGTTGGTTGAAAAAAGGCAAAAACGAAATCATCGTTTTGGACCTGGCCGGATCGGAGAAACCAATTGTGGCAGGGCTACGTCAACCGATCTTGGACATGTTGCGCGGCAGTGGCGCTTATAAGTTCCGTAAACAAGGCGAAACATTGGATCTATCGGGTGAAAAGCCGGTTTATTCGGGAAGTTTCAAGCCCGGAAACGGATGGCAGAAAGTAAATTTCGGCAAATCGTACGAAACCCGGTATTTCTGTTTGGAAGCTTTGAATTCACAGGCAAATGATGATTACGCATCCATTGCCGAACTGGAGATTCTTGGAGCTGATGGAAAACCAATCTCACGCCAACACTGGAAAGTCGTATATGCTGACAGCGAGGAAGCCGACGATGCCAACAATATTGCAAGTAATGTGTTCGACTTGCAGGAATCAACCATCTGGCATACCTCTTATTCCATCAATAGAGATAAGTATCCCCACCAAATTGTGATTGACTTGGGCGAAACCAAACAGGTGACAGGGTTTGAATACCTGCCGCGGCATGAAGCAAACAAGCCCGGAATGATCAAGGATTACAGGATTTTTATCAAAACTGTACCATACAAGTTATAGGGTACAATAATATCCAATAACAGTTTCAATGTCGTTGATACGGGAACCTGCTGGGTCTCAAAGACCCGGTAGGTTTTATCAAACAGTTATCAAGACCTACCGGGTCTTTGAGACCCAGCAGGTCGGTGGCGTTAAGTAAACAACATTGATCTATCTTTTCATACAATATGCTCTAAATGGCTGAATTTCTATGCTTTTATTCTGATTCTGTAAAAAAACAATGACCCTATGCAGCGTTTTTATCAATGCCGCATCTTAGTATTACAGTTTTAATTTTTAAAAGACATAGAAATGAAAGTAATAGTTGCATCTTTTTTGAGTGTGCTGATATTTGCATCAGCAGGTTGTATGAAGAATGATAGTCCGAATGTCGGGTATTATGAGGGAGCCGCCCTGGTGAAGGAATCTGATTCGAAGAAACCAACTTTTGAAGGGTCATGTATTAAATCCGTTGAATTCATCTAAGCGGCGGTATTTGAGTATTTTCCTGTCTTGAAATAATATCGTTCAATGTACATGCCGATCACATTATCATGTATTTGTTCGTCTTTAGAATAACAAATTGTTTTTCTG